>CAIVFQ010000077.1 GCA_903905285.1 uncultured Alphaproteobacteria bacterium | reverse complement strand
CAGTGACGAGATCATCAATAACTACATCGACAATCATACAGATGCTCACAAAACAGATAATTTGCATAACTTATCTTTAGATTGACCGCGACTTCCAGTCTAGATAGCAACCTGCCAGCTTCAGCTGGCTGTCATTGAGTAGCCTGTGTTTCCGGATAAACCATATAAGTATCTAGGAAAGCGAGGATATATTCCCCTGGGACCTTATTAAAAAATTGTGTCGCTGCTTTTGTTGCTTTCAAAGTAAACTGAAGCGCAGTCATGAAGTTATGTTTTTGTTTATCATACTCATGAAATTCAAAGTTATAGCGCATTTTGAATTCATTTCTTCCAAAATCAGCAGATTTTAACCAAAGGGCAGGTCTAGTCTCTGGGAAATCTGTGGTAGTCTGAGCAGAAACAATCAATGGCTTCAACGGTGTTTCAAAGTTTGTCTTAGGCTCTACGGTAAAAATTTTAGGCAAGTCAGAATGTCTTGCCCTAATTTTTTCTTTGGCACCAACGCGTGCAGCGTAGAAGGGGCTATTCTCCAGTTGACCATCCTGTCCCTTAGTAACATAACTTCGCACAACTGCCGTAAAATGCGGAATTACAGATTTTTCTGTTGATAAGAAAAAAGCAAGATGCCCATGCCGAAGAGCAATTTTGGGGTTGTCAGAATCATGAGTAGCTCCTCCTTTTAATTCTTCGTAAACGGTTCGAAAATAATCATCCATATGGGTTTTAAAATCTGACGTAAAGACGGCTTGATCTTTATAAGTAGTTAATTCTGAAAGGGCCCAAGCATCAAAGGGCAGGTGAGACGTATACAATTCTAATGCATAAAAAAGACCAGATAATAAGGCCAACGCATTCCCCTGATGAAGGGCATCTAAAGTATCAAACTTTCTACCACCTGTGGTCAATTGGAATAAGGCGTTAATTTCAGTTTCAAATCCCGCTTTCTTAAAGCCTGTGGTGTCGTCATAAACCGTATCATTTTCCAGTAAGCAGGCGGCATGTTGCCATACAGATTCAGTAATCGCGTTCCATTCGTCCCCAGTGGGTCCATCTTGTCTTATTTCACGGCCAACACCGGCGACAAGACCAAAGCGCTCTTTGTTTAAAGCATCTAGTTCCTGATAAGGTACTTTCCCTGCTGCCGATTTTTCAAAATGTTCAATTCCTCGGTTATATGCTCGGTTCAAGCCCTCTATTTCTTCCAAAAAATTGGTTTGTGCCTGAACAGACAAAAAACTAAAAAAGAAAAAAACAAATAATAAACTAACAATCTTTTTCATATAACAAAATACTATTTCAAATTACTCACTTACTGTATGTAATAATCGCATGATAAAATGTCAAGGGATGTTTGCTGTTATGACACCCGGTCAGAGATTCAAACGCCGATGCCAGGGCAAATTCTCATCCAGTATAGTTACGTTTTCTGATTGACTTAATGGCTAAAAAACCCCTATCTTTAAAGCCAGAACGTCCCCATCGTCTAGAGGCCTAGGACACCACCCTTTCAAGGTGTAAACACGGGTTCGAATCCCGTTGGGGACGCCATTCTCTTTTTTTCTCAGAATGGCAGGAGCGGCCGCACGGCACCTCTTACTAATCTTTAGCTTCTTCCAAACCACCCAAGAACAGCATCCATTACTTCAAACACCCCTAAGCGCACCACGTCTAAGGCGCCTGAAGCTGCCTCTGCGTATGCCAGGGATGCTTGAGCTAAGACGGCACTATTCAATAGGTGATTGGGGACATATTTTGGATTTATAAGGTCGTAGGGTGAAAACTGAGTGAAAAATTCAGCACAAACCCAATGGTGATAAACATAAATGCCTACTGCTCCTCGGCATAATTTTGTAAGGGCTTTCTGGGAAGTTGGATCTGTTCCCCAAAATGTAGGAACTTGCCCCCGATAAAGACCAAGAGGGGTCAAGCCGTCATTGAGAAGGGTTTGTGCGCGATTTTTAATGCTTTCTGTCACTGTTGTGAAAAAGGTACGTGCAGGTGTTCTTGTCGCTGGACGTTCTCTAGTAGGTGTTTGTCTGCGAGCTGGTTCTTGATCAAATTCTGCCGGAGTATCTCTAGCTGATCGTCTGCGCGCTGATCTTTGATCTAGTCCTTGAGCTAATTCTTCCTCAGCAGCCTTAATTACCGCTGATTGGCAAAGGATAATACCCATAAAAATTGCCAAAGTTTTGAGATTAAAAAACGAATAGGATGCCTTTTTTTGCATATGCGTGAACAACCATTAACATTGATTTATAATAAAATTAAACATAATTTTAAGACAAATCAATTCATATTATCCGTTGTCACATAAAAGAGTAGGGATCAATATCCACAACGATGCGAACGCTTCCTGTTTCTTTTTTAAGGGTTGGATGGCTCAGCCATGCCTTTAGAAAGGGTTGTAAAGCCATTGCTTGGGACGATTTCAACAAGAATCGCCAGCGATAACGACCTTTGATGCGGGCGAGGGGGGCTAGAACAGGGCCCAAAACGGTAACGTTATCGGCCTGCGGAGCCAGCTGCATTAACATTCTGGCGTATCGTTCAACCGTCATTTCATCTAGTCCTGAAACCACCACAGCGGCCAGATAACCATAAGGGGGGAACTGCTGGCTTTGTCGTTGATGAAGTTCGCAAGCATAAAAATCGTCGCGGATGTGATGTTGAACAGCAGCAAACAACGGGTGATCAGGGTGATAGGTTTGTAACACCACTCGACCTGGTTTTTGTTCACGACCCGCACGGCCAGAAACTTGATGAAGCAGTTGATAGGTTTTCTCGCTGGCCCTTAAGTCTCCACCATTCAAACCTAAGTCAGCATCAAGAATGCCAACTAAGGTTAACAACGGAAAGTGGTGGCCTTTCGCTAAAACTTGGGTGCCAATCAGAATATCAATCTGAAAGTTTTTTACATCATCAATAATGGCCTGAATGGCCTTAGGGGTCGACAGCTGGTCACTGGTAACAACCTGAATGCGTGCTTGGGGAAAGGCTTTTCTGGCTTCTTCTTCGATGCGCTCTACACCCGGGCCACAGGCTACAAAGGAATCCTCTGCTTGGCAGGTGGGACACGCTGAAGGCAGACCTTGCGTAAAGCCACAATGATGGCAGCTCATCTGGCCTTTATGTTTATGCTGAACCAACCAGACAGAACAACCTGGGCACAAAAAACGATGCCCACATCCCCGGCACAAGGTCAGCGGTGCATAACCCCGACGATTCAAAAACAATAAAACCTGTTCTTGGTTTTCAAGGCACTGTTTGATGTTGATGATTAAGGGGTTTGACAACCATTGTTGGCGTGGTTGGCCACGCATATCGACAATCTCAACGACAGGCAAAGTCGCATTAGCGAATCGCCCCTTTAATATTAAATGGTGATATTTGCCTTTGTCGATGTTAGACATCGTTTCCAACGCTGGCGTGGCGGAGGCTAACACAATGGGAATTTGTGATAACCGTGCCCTAACCACGGCCATGTCGCGGGCATGATAATGATTTTGTTCTTGTTGCTTGTAAGAATCGTCATGTTCTTCGTCAACGATAATAAGGTGAAGATTTTGAAAGGGTAAAAATAAGGCTGAACGCGCCCCCACCACAACGATGGGTTGATCTTTTAAAACCTGTTGCCAAGCTTGGCGTTTATTTTTTACCGATACGTTTGAATGCCATAACAACGGTTCAAAGCCAAATCGTCGTTTAAATCTTTCTAGCCATTCATTGGTCAGGGCAATTTCAGGTAACAAGACTAAGGCCTGGCCCTGGTTTTTTAACACGTCCTCTATGGCATTGAGATAAACCTCGGTTTTGCCTGACCCAGTCACACCATCTAAAACAAAGGGATCAAAGGTTTTGGCTGATCGAATAATGGCATCGCTGGCCTCTTGTTGTTCGGCTGACAGCAGAACACTGTGGTCAAAGTTGTAAGCGGGTGTTGGCAAATCATCTGGTTTTTTAAGGATTTTTATAAACTCAGCTGGGGGCAGGGCCAGCACCATCTTTAACGCTGACCCTAAAGGAATAAGGGTATAACTAGCCACCCATTGAATAAATTCTAAACTGGCTTCGGGCAACTGAAACGGCAAGACAGTTTCAACATCTTTGACCGTGCCTTCAAAAGGTGAGTCTTCTGATAACGACCAAATAACCCCTAAAACCAATCCTCGGCGGAAGGGAACCATCACAACTTGCCCCCTCGTTACCGCCAATCCTTCTATTGAATAGGTAAAAGTTTGATCAAAAGGGCCTGTGGTTAAAACTTGGACTTGCATTTTTTCTGAAAATTGGTTGGTATCTGTTGATAGCATACAAGGAACAAGGTCAACAAACGATGAAGTTTTTTTTAGATACCGCCAATATTGAAGACGTAAAAGAATTACTGCCGACAGGTTGGGTCGATGGCATTACCACCAATCCATCCCTGATTGCCGCCAGCGGGCGACGTTTTTTGGATGTCATTGCCGAAATGTGTGACTTGGTTGACGGGCCGGTCAGTGCGGAAGTGGCTGCAACCGATTATAAAACGATGCTGGCTGAAGGGCGCCACTTGGCAAAAATTGCCGAGAATGTGGCGGTGAAAGTCCCCTTAACCCTAGATGGTTTAAAAGCTTGTTATGCCTTAACACAAGAAGGAACCATGGTTAATGTTACCTTGTGTTTTTCAGCGGCTCAGGCCCTGTTGGCGGCTAAGGCTGGGGCCACATTCATTTCGCCGTTTGTTGGTCGTTTGGATGACATTGGGCACGACGGTATGACCCTTATTCAAGAGATATGCCAGATTTACGCCCAGTATCCTTTTGATACAGAAGTTCTGGCAGCCTCTATTCGCCACCCGTTGCATGTAACTCAAGCTGCCCAAAGCGGGGCTGATATTGCCACCATTCCTCCAAAAGTCATTTATCAGTTATTGCAGCATCCGTTGACGGATAAAGGGGTTGAGATTTTCACGAAAGACTGGAAGAAAACAGGACAGAGTATTTTGTAATCAAACAAGGGCTCTATTTATTATTTATTGTTGATATTTTTGTAAAT
>CAIVFQ010000076.1 GCA_903905285.1 uncultured Alphaproteobacteria bacterium | reverse complement strand
TACAGGGGTTTACGACAATATCATTGGTGAAGTACATTTGTACTATCCCGCTTGGAAGATAGTTGCTGATTCAACCCCTGCTCCACAACATATCATTGTTTAACTCAATAGGAAAAAAATGATATGAGCAAAGATACATCAAAAAAGCCTGTTCGGTCAAATGAAAAAAAATTAATCAACAAAGCGGTGCTACCTAAACATTTGCAACATATTAATAAAATGGCGGCTGGAATTGATATTGGATCTAAATCACATTTTGTAGCGGTCCCTGAGGGTTGTGTCGACGATTGCGTACGTGAATTTCAAAGTTTTACGGCCGATCTGAATGAGCTAGCCAATTGGTTGGAATATTGCGGAATCACGACTGTCTCTATGGAGTCAACGGGTGTTTATTGGATCCCCTTATTTGAATTATTAGAATCGCGCGGCTTTGAAGTATTACTTGTAAATGCGCGACATGTTAAGAATGTGAGTGGACGTAAAACGGACGTTTTAGATTGTCAATGGTTACAACAATTACACACCTACGGGTTACTTAGCGGAGCATTTCGTCCGGCAGAACAAGTCTGTGCATTGCGGGCATACATGCGGCAAAGACATATGTTAATTCAACAGATGTCCTCGCATATTCAACACATGCAAAAAGCGTTAAGTCAAATGAACTTACAATTACATAATGTTCTAAGTGATATCACGGGTGAGACAGGGATGAAGATCATTCGTGCAATTATTTCTGGTGAACGGGACCCGCAGCAATTAGCCAGTTATCGTAATTATCGCTGTAAAAATTCATTGGAAATCATACAAAGATCATTAACGGGGAATTATCGTGATGAGCATTTATTCTCTTTATCACAGGCGTTGGAGCTTTTTGATATATATCAAAATAAAATTGCGGCATGTGATGAAATGATTGAAAAACAACTTTCAACATTTGAAGATACAAATAAAATGGATGTTACAAATTTAAAAAAACAGTCGATTAAGAAAAAGAGTAAGAATGCTCCAAGATTTGATGTTCGCTCGCATTTATTTCGGATGGTAGGTGTCGACTTAACCGTCATTCCTGGGATTGAAGCTTATAGTGCATTGAAAATAATTTCTGAAATAGGGTTGGATTTAAGTCGGTGGAAAAGTAGTAAACAATTTGCTTCTTGGTTAGGATTATGCCCTGGAAACAAAGTTTCTGGAGGTAAACGACTAGGAAGTAAAAGCAAACGAACGGGGAGTTATGCGGCTTCCGCTTTTCGTATGGCAGCCAGTACACTTCATCATAGTCAAAGTGCATTGGGTGCGTTCTTTAGACGACTAAAATTTCGTTTAGGCGCACCAAAAGCAACAACGGCTACAGCTCATAAATTAGCAGTTATCCTTTTTAATATGATAAAAAATCGCGTGGAATATGTTGAAACAGGAGCAGACTATTATGAAATACAATACCGAGAAAAATTAATTAAAAGTTTGAATGCTCGTGCTAAAACACTGGGCTTTAACCTTGTTGAAATAGCCACTTAATTCAATGGGTTAAGGAGCTGTTCTTTGGAAGGAGAAGCGAAAACGGGCTGATGAAGTGGCAGACAGTCCAACGCGCCGTCTCGAAGCATACACACAGATGGCAATCAACGGAGTTATGTTATGTTTTGGGTTTATATTCTTCAATGTAGTGATAAAAGCTATTACACGGGTCATACCGATCATTTAGAAAGTCGATTTGCCCAACATCAAAATAAAATGATATCTAGTTGTTACACAAGTACACGGCTACCTGTTCAATTGATGCACTCACAAGAATTTACTACTCGAGAAGAAGCGCTTGCCGCTGAAAAACAAATACAGGGGTGGAGTCGCAAAAAAAAAGAAGCGTTGATTAAGGGGGACTGGCATGCACTATCGGCGTATGCTTCGAGACGGCGCGTTGACCTACCTACCAAACCGTAGCACCTGTTACGCGCCTCCTCAGCACGAACGGGTTCGGGTGAAATTTGGCCATTTTTTCTCATTCTGTTAACTAAAACTTAGGGCATGTGAACACATTGCATTCATGACGTTACCTTATGGTATTGAAAATATATTCCCTTAAGGATCGACAAACTAAG
>CAIVFQ010000075.1 GCA_903905285.1 uncultured Alphaproteobacteria bacterium | reverse complement strand
TTGTCTCTTCCATAAAGGAGTAACTTTTGTGCAGATCTGGTTGAACTGAACAGAATTCACACCAAACAGCCGAAGAAAAACCTTGGGACTTTTGACGATTTTTGTGTATCTTAGGCTCATGAGGGAACTACCTTGGTCGGATTTCCCTCAAAACTCTCACTATTTTACCTAAAATGCAACTTACGCAGAAGGTCTAGTGTTAACTCTCGTATTGAAAATATATTTGGGAGCTTAAGATTATGGGCCAACAATGGTTATTGCTTAATGCCGTATGCTTATTTAACGAACCCCAGCTTGGCGGGAGACCTATGGACGATTTCTAAAGTTGGCGCCCGATCACGCGCCAAATAATCATCTTTAATGGCGACCAAAGAAAACCCAGATGCCTCTTTGGTCGCCCTTCATATTATTCATTCATAATTTCGTTCTATAAACTCATTCAACAACCGGACACCAAAGGCTGTAGCCCCCTTACCAGTTAAAGAATGGGCTTTTTTTTGCCACGCCACACTGGCAATATCCAAGTGCGCCCAAGGCACATTATTCACAAAACGTTGTAAAAACTGCGCTGCTGTAGTACTGCCTGCTCCACGACCTGATCCGACATTTTTCATATCTGCAATTTCTGAATCAATATCACGATCATAGGCCTCACCCATCGGCAAACGCCATAAAGGTTCCTGAACAGTCTGTCCGGCTTTCGTGAGTCTTTCAGACAACTCATCATTATTAGAAAATAACCCAGCATATTCTTCACCCAATGCCACCCTAATCGCCCCAGTAAGAGTCGCTAAGTTGACCATGACTTGGGGTTTGAAACGATCTTGGGCATACCACAAAGCATCAGCCAAAACCAAACGCCCCTCAGCATCGGTATTCACAACTTCAATCGTCTGACCCGACATTGACGTAACCACATCAGCCGGCCGTTGCGCCGACCCTGATGGCATATTTTCAGCCATCCCCATAATACCGACAACATTAACCTTCGCTTGACGCATCGCCAGCGCTTTCATTAGGCCCAAAACAACGCCCGACCCCGCCATGTCATATTTCATATCTTCCATACCATTCGATGGCTTAATCGAAATTCCGCCACTATCAAAGGTAACTCCCTTACCCACAATGGCCACAGGCGCCTGATCCTTAGGGCCATTCAGCCACTGCAAAACAATAAGCTTCGATTCCCGAATGCTGCCCTGACCAACGCCCAACAAGGCGCCCATCCCCAGCTTTTCCATATCTTTTTCACCCAAAACCTCAACCTTAAGTCCTAAGTTTTTTAGCTCCAAGGCTTTCAAAGCCATTGTTTCAGGATACAAAACATTGGGCGGCTCTGACACCACATGGCGTGTCAAGGCAACCCCTTCACTAACAGCTGACAAGTTCGCGAACACCTTCCCGGCATCGTGCGAATGCTGCGTGAAAACCATTAACCCTTCTAAACAAGAAGGGTCTTTTTTCTGGGTTTTATAAATATCAAATTTCCAATTTCTTAACTGCGCCCCAGCCGCTATAGAGGCTGCAACTTCACCAGACTTCCCAAGGCTGTCAACATGGAGATCAACAATAATTCTTTTCACTTGGCTTTTTTGCAAACAAGAAACAGCCTTTGCGCCCACTTCTTGCAAAGTCTGCGCTGTCACTTTCTCAGACTTTCCCAAACCCACTACCAAAACCTGACCGACCTTCATTTCTGATGGCGCAACCAATGATAACGTCTCTAATTTTTTGCCTTTGAATGCCGTTGTTTTAATAGCATGTTTCACAAATTCTAAGTTTATTGAAGTAGTTGAAGCAGCTAGATCACCCTCTTCAAACATACCCAAAACCAAGCAATCTTGTTGATCTAATCCAACCCCAGGGGAAAATGCAATTTTCATAATATCTATTTTAAATTATTGAGAGATTGAAATTACTATAACGACCCACGTCAAAACTGTCTACGCCATAGCCCTATCGATAACATCCATCGCAAATTCCAGCCAAAGCGGGTATCCTTTTTGACCTTTATGAGGCTCATAAGTGCCACCAATAACAATTTTTCCCGTCGCAACATGGGGAATTTCAATCCGACGATGAGAACCACCCGAAGAGAGAATCTGCCCATTCATCCGTTCAATAATAGCATTAAGATTTTCATAGCGAACTTTTCCACTCTGACTCTTAAATTTCTCAACGGCTTTTTTAATTTTTTCAACGTCCGGGTGTTTGGTAGAGACCATAGCGTTTCTCCTTGTTCAATAAAGTTCCACGCTATGATCCC
>CAIVFQ010000074.1 GCA_903905285.1 uncultured Alphaproteobacteria bacterium | reverse complement strand
CGCCGTCCACGTCAATAAAACTCTAAAATTTAATGATGCTATCTTTAGTTAAAAGTCTCTAATTTTTACGAGGAGAAGGCTTGAATATTGAAAAATAATACTTACAATGTGGTCGTTATTATTTTAATCAAAAGGAACTTTAATGCGACCGTTTTATAAACTAGCCTTATTATTAGGCGTTGTGAGTGTTGTTAGCCTTCAAGGCCATTCAGCACAAGAACCAGGTGATTCTCTTGCCATAGCTTCCCAGACAGGGTCTAGGGCAGGACAATCCGGAAAACCAGCGACAATTCAACTGGCAGATACGATCGTTGGATACATAATAGGAAATAACCAAGCAGCACTGGTCAGTCTTTTTAAAGACCCTGATGTCAATGCATGGTCGACCCTTTATCAACGGGTCACAAGACAACAATTCTCAACCATCGATCTGGTTACATTGCTGGACCAAACAAAAACCAAAATTTTTGGCAACCGTGGCGCCATAGAATACGGCCTATTGGCTTACCATAATGTGCCCGCCTTATTAGACACCGCAATGCGGCAAATTTTTGAAGGGCGTTGGGGATTTTCTGATGAACCTGTGGCAGCTGGCGTCATCAATCATTTGAAAGGGGTTTATGGTCGTGTTGTTTCTGGGTTGGTTACGTTTGATCCTAACAAAAAACCCGATACTGCCCCAGTTGAGGCGCTTGTCAAATCATTACAGGCTAAAAAACAAGGCGCTTTGCCAACAGTCAGAGCAGCCCTTCAAGAATGTGTGGCGGCTGTTTCATATCATGTGGTAAAGGCGGCACTTCCTGTAGGGGTTAATGAATATGATCTTGCTGAAACTGTTCGAACAAGACTCAGCCAACAAACAGGCACATCCCTTACAGAGGCTTCTTTTGAAGAACTTCTTAAAATAGTTCGCTATCAAAACCCTGTAGATGTTGCGCAGGAAACAGGGTCTTTCTTTACCCTTCAAGCAGCAGATCCTGCCGCAGCAAGCAGCGCTGCGCCTTTAACCATCCGCCAACAGCAAAAGAAACAGTTAGATTTGCACGAGCAAGGCTTGAAAGCCAACTTCGCAATCCACAAAAGAATACCTGAGTGGATGAGGTTCTTCTCACAGACAGATTTTGATCTGGCTGATCCGTCCACTCAACAGGCCTTTATTGAATTGTTGGGAGAGGCTTTGGCTGCAAATCCCTCTGCTGGTGTTGATCAGTGCAAATTTTGGGTTCGCCTGCTTATGTCAATCGACGGGCGCGGGACAAGGTTCCTTCCGACGGCAAGGCCTGCCATTATAGCTCAAGCGATTCGGTACTTAGAACGCCGCTTTGTTAAAGGGGCAACCACACTTACCGTACAAGCAAAAACTGAAGTGGCTCAATTTTATCGTGAATTAACGCAAGCGGAAAGAGAGCAGTTTGTTGATTCAGTCCTAAATGGTGGATGTTTTAAGGCTTCATCTTGGTTCGCAGAAAAGCTACTCATACAGGAATTTTTCGATCTTTTTGATAATTTGAATTCTGGTGGGTCTATGCATGACGGTAAAGATTCTAAGGGTGGCAGAGCTTCAGATGGCAAGTCTAGAACTCCTCAGAGAAGGGTAGACCTTAGGAAGATACTGCAGAGCTTCAGATGGCAAGTCTAGAACTCCTCAGAGAAGGGTAGACCTTAGGAAGATACTAAGGAGGGTAAAGGACGCCCCTAACCTTCTCTAGGTTATAAACCAATAAGTCACCCTAAGATAAACTTGGGGTGACAATTCAGCACGTAGGCTTGTAACGCCTCCTGCTTAAAAAGAATTATCTATAAAATTTCCTCAAATTGTATTCACTTGCACATTTTCAATATAGCACTCACAATAAATATATAATTATTTAATCTAGAAGGATATTTAAGGTGCGGCAATTTTATAAATTAGTGCTATTGTTAAGCTTCGCGAGTGTTGATTGTCTTCCAATCTCTGCAATGCAAGCAGCGGTCCAGATGCCTGACGATGAAGGCGATAATGTCATAGACCTAGATGACGCCATCAGAAATTTGCACATGATACGTGTACACGATCAGATATTCCTTCCTGAAATATTGAATGAATTATCACCAAAACAGACACGCAGACTTCTTCTATCCCTTACCAGCGATAACCAGCTTACGTTCAACGAAAAATCTTTTTATCTTGGACAAGTATTACAATCACCGGTTGGCAATGCAGCACAAATAGGCAGTGCTGTCGTTAGGATTCTTTCCCCTACAATGCTTTCTCGCGATGCACAAGATTTTGTTACTTTGATCGCGCGCAACCTAAACTCAGGCTCAAATAAAATACTTTACCTGACGTCCCTTGAACAAGACAATCTGTTAGACTTGTATGAACAAGCGTTAGACTCCCAAATATCTCCTAACGACAGGTTCGGGTTTTGGCTAGAACTGACCGTAAGAGTACAAGGCAGGACAATTTTTGATTTACCAAAGATTATTGCCAGAAGAATTGAAGAATATGAAGAGGTGACTGACAGAGATGATGAGTCAGCAACTGCTTTGATTTTTGGTGAACTGCGTCAGATGGCGGGTGACCTTTATAATTTTAATGAACATGATCAACGCCATTTTGTTGAGTTGCTGAGCCAGGCTTTAGCTAACAATAAATCGGTTGAAAAGGCTGGAGATGAATATAAAATTTGGTTTGATCTTTGTCGTCATCGAATCCTTCCCCGGGCAAGACTTTCCCTGATAGATAAAGCAATCCAGTCTTTAGAAGACCTTGTTGACAGGCAATACCCTTTGGCCAAAAAAACAGAAGGTGAAATTAGTGCATTCCATCCTTCCCTATGTGTGGGAGCGGAAAGACAAAAGCTTATAGACGCATTAGAAGATGGCCAGAGGTTTAAGGCCGTTCCAGATCTCCATAAAATGGGCCTCCTTAAAAAATGGTTAGACTAACCAGTTGAAAGGGATTCTGGAAACGCATTTAGAATCTAGCGCAAAAAAGACCGAACGTCACCCTAAGACCAACTTGGGGTGACGATGTGGCAAACCCTGAATTTTAACTACAAAACTTCGTCGCGGTATATCCGTTCGCGACGTTCATGAAGTTCTTGGGCCTCTATGCTTAATGTTGCAATGGGTCTGGCTTCTAAACGTTTTAATCCGATTGGCTCACCCGTTTCTTCGCAATAACCATAACTGCCGTCATCAATCCGTCGAATGGCTTCGTTAATCTTATTAATCAACTTTCGTTCGCGATCACGCGCCTTCAGTTCAATCGTTTGATTAATTTCATTACACGCCAAATCAATAAGATCGGGCTCGTTAACAAATTTGTCTTGCATCTGGCTAATGGCTTGGCTGCATTCATGTAACAGTTGATCTCGCCACTTAACCAGTTTCTTTCTAAAATATGCTAACTGATAAGGATTCATAAAAGGTTCTGTTTCATCAGGGGTATAAATATCGTCTGTCAAATTTGTTATCGGCATGGTTTTTACTCCGGGTTTTGCTGTACTTATAAATTAAACTAAATTTTTCTAAAAAGTTCAAGAGATTAATGTGAAAAATTTGCTAGGGGGGATACTTTTAAGCAATGTGTTAGGAGAAACCCTGAGTTGATCTTATTTCATAGGGGATTTTATAACCAGCTCCCTATAAAATGATTACAGCGTCGCCCGGCGAGATCTTCGGTGCTCATGTACATTAGGTACACTCAGCTCCTCGCCTCTTGGGCTTCTTGCACTCATTCTATATCGAACCAGCTATAGCTGCTGATTCACCCAATTTGCAAAAGGGGACGAGCTTTGAATTTGATCATGACAAAGAATGGCAGGAATTTGATATGGGTGGTTTTTACTTAGGTAATCGCATAAGGCCTGGCAATGTTCAGAAGATGTCTTAATCAACAGAGACCATTCATTTGATTCTTGAATTTCACCTTCCCATTCATAGACCGATTGACAGGGAAAAATATTAACGCAGGCGGCCTGATGATTTTGAATCAGACCTTTTGCAAGATTGGTGGCTTCTTCCTTAGAGCCGACAAGAGTATAAACAAGGGCAATTTTTTCCAAGTGACACCTTTTCTAATAATAACGATAATACCGCGCGCAACGATTCCCAATGATCTGAACGGCCTGCACCAATCCTAAAAGGACAAACACAATCACGACCATGAACAAAATTTCATACCGTTGATATCCATACCGAATGGCTAAGTCGCCCAAACCACCCCCGCCAACGGTACCTGCCATAGCTGAAAAACCAATCAGAGTAATGGTGATGCTGGTGATTTGGTCTATCAACGGCGATAAGGCTTCGGGGAAGATGATTTTTAAAATAATTTGACGGTGAGAGACACCTAAGGAAATCCCCATCTCGACCAGCCCCTTAGGAATGGTTTTGAAGGTGTCCTCTGTGGCACGGGCAATTAATAAAATGGCTGCCAACGATAACGGCACAATCGCCGCCAAGGTCCCAATAGAGCTGCCCACCAAAAGACGGGTGAAGGGAATTAACAAGACAATCAAAATGATATAGGGAATGGAGCGGGCAGAATTAACCCCAAAACTTAACACTCTATATAGAAGGGGTTTTGGCCGAAGCCCTTGGGCACCAATTCGATATAATAATGTTCCCAAGGCGAAACCGCCGACAACACCCACTGTTAAAGATGCGGCAACCATTAAAAGGGTTTGCAATAGACTGAAGACAAGCAAATCTACCATTGTAAGTATCCTAAAATTTCCACAGAAACACCGTTATCTTTTAGGTAGGTTGTGATTGACGTTAACGTTTTTGATTCGTGTTTTAAAGAAACGATTAAATGGCCAAACGTATTCTCCCCACTGTGATGCAAATTGCCCCCTATAATATTCAGGGGCAAATGCCATTCTTGGACCAGTGTGGATATTAAAGGCTTGGTTGACGTGCGGTCATGAAACATAAGTTTTAAAACCACGTCATCGTTGTCACGAACCGATATATGCAGTTTCTCTTGACTCAATGACAGCCAGCTGAAGCTGGCAGGTTGCTATCTAGACTGGAAGTCGCGGTCAATCTAAAGATAAGTTATGCAAATTATCTGTTTTGTGAGCATCTGTAT
>CAIVFQ010000073.1 GCA_903905285.1 uncultured Alphaproteobacteria bacterium | reverse complement strand
GGTACCCTTCGCCTTCGTCTCAAGCGCGCTTTACTGCGGCTCAGGGTACCAGATGATGCACAAAAAGGCAAATCCAACACTACTAAAATATTATGAATACAAACAAGGACTGAAGTCTCTTTCGCCTGAAGGCGAAGGTTTTAACCAATTAGGAGACTATAAAAAAAACTTTGCTTAAGGGAGGGGGCTGGGCCGCAGAAAAAATAGGGTCTTAAGGCACAGAAAGTGGCAGGTATCTTGTGAACTTACTCAGCAGGTCTATTTAAAAACGTTCCAGGGATAAGCGTTCCCGAAATAATCTTTCAAGCGCCTCTGGGCACAGGCAAAAGAAACCTCACAATCCCGAACAACTCTTTCAACCATTGCTGAGGCTTCATAATGTTTTTCCGCTTCTGTCTGATCCATAAATCCCTTAAAATCCCCTTGGTAGAGAGTGTCAATATAGCCGATTGGTACAAGAAGTTCTCCTGCATAAAGGTTCGCTTGGTATTCAGCGCGTCTTTCGTTTTCTGACGTCAAAAGAGGCTGTTTAAGGGTGGTTAAAAATTGGCCATCTCGTTGGATAAGGTCTTTATGAAGTGTCAGATGCCCCAGCTCATGCGCAACCGTAAATCGAAAGCGTGTCTGTTGCTTCTCTATCATCGCATTGATATAAATAGCGTTCTCTCCGATATTGGCATAGCCCAAAATACTCTTGTGAAGTTGAACGATATGCAGAGGAATACCCAATCTGATTTCAACAAAATCTTCAATATCGAGCGGCAACTGGGGCATGTTATTTGGATAAGCCCGAACGATCTGTTCCCTAATCACGCGTCGGATGGTTAGTTTGTTTATAAAAGGAACAGTCTCCATATTAAAGATCTCCTTTAGAGCTCAGACTTGTCATATCATCTATCTCCTTACCATTTTTTTTAATAGCCTTCCTTAACAGTCCAACCAAATGAGGATGATCAAAAAGCAATTCTTGCACCTCTTCGGGAACCTTTCGCGCCATAAGAATGAGATAATCAGGATCTAGACCCAGAGCAGCCGCAATGTTGAGAATTTTCTCTTCGCTGGGGGGATATGTGTCGTCCCTCTCCATACGAGAAATAAAGGTGGAACTGAGATCCACAGACTGGGCAAACTTTCTTAAGGTTACTCCCTTTTTGAGACGCTCTTGTCTTATAAATTCTCCAAATGATATGTCGCTGTTCATCGTAAACTTTCTTGATTGTTTTGTTTTAGCTCTGTTCCACGTTTACTAAACAAAACGTAACTCTGTCAATATCATTTGTTATGAATGACGATACGTTTTTACGAATGATTATTAAACAGGACGAAGCATCACAAAAACATTAGCAAAGATTAGCACGCAATAGCCCACGATTAGCACGATCAAGAAGCTCTACAGTCCAATGATTCTGCTGATCACAGAGATTTATTAGCAAATTAGCACGATTTCCTAGGAAGCGTGGGAATTCACACAGAAATCCTGTATATTACTAATAATTAATTTAAGATAAATTTTAAATACGTTAAAAAGATCATTAGACCTTCTGCGTAAGTTGCATTTTAGGTAAAATAGTGAGAGTTTTGAGGGAAAACCGACCAAGGTAGTTCCCTCATGAGCCTAAGATACACAAAAATCGTCAAAAGTCCCAAG
>CAIVFQ010000072.1 GCA_903905285.1 uncultured Alphaproteobacteria bacterium | reverse complement strand
TATGGCGAAGGTAAAGTTTGAGCGGTCGAAGCCGCATTGCAACATTGGGACGGTTGGACACGTTGACCACGGGAAGACGAGTTTGACGGCGGCTATTACGAAGATATTGGCTGAGAGTGGCGGCGCTGTATTTACGGCTTACGATCAGATTGATAAGGCGCCTGAAGAGAAGGCTCGCGGGATTACGATTTCAACAGCGCATGTGGAATATGAGACGGCTAACCGTCACTATGCTCACGTGGACTGCCCTGGACATGCGGACTATGTAAAGAACATGATTACGGGTGCGGCACAGATGGACGGCGGGATTTTGGTTGTATCAGCAGCTGATGGTCCGATGCCTCAGACACGGGAACATATTTTGTTAGCGCGTCAGGTTGGTGTTCCTGCCTTGGTTGTGTTTATGAATAAGATCGACATGGTTGATGATGAAGAGTTGGCCGATTTGGTTGAGCTTGAGATTCGTGAGCTGTTAACAAGTTATGGTTTTCCTGGAGATGACATTCCTGTGATTCGCGGATCAGCGCTGTGTGCGTTAGAAGATCGCAATCCTGAGATGGGCCGTGAAGCGATTTTGAAATTGATGGCAGCGGTTGATGCTTCTATTCCACAGCCTGAGCGTGCGAAGGACCGTCCTTTCTTGATGCCGATTGAAGATGTATTTTCGATATCGGGTCGGGGAACGGTTGTTACTGGACGTGTTGAGCGTGGCGTGATCAAGGTTGGTGAAGAAGCTGAGATTGTTGGGATTCGTCCGACGGTGAAGACTGTTGTGACGGGTGTTGAGATGTTCCGCAAGTTGTTAGATCAGGGTGAAGCTGGTGACAACATTGGTGCGTTGTTACGGGGCACGAAGCGTGAGGATGTGGAACGGGGTCAGGTTTTATCTGCACCTGGTTCGATTACACCGCACACGAACTTTAAGGCCGAGGTTTATATTTTGACGAAGGAAGAGGGTGGCCGTCATACGCCATTCTTTACGAACTATCGTCCACAGTTTTACTTCCGGACGACGGACGTAACGGGGATGGTATATTTGCCTGAGGGCGTTGAGATGGTGATGCCTGGTGACAACATAGCGATAACAGTTGAATTGATTGCGCCGATTGCGATGGATGAAGGCTTACGCTTTGCCATTCGTGAAGGTGGTCGCACCGTCGGTTCTGGTGTCGTCTCTCAAATCGTGAAATAAGAAACTCTTTTATTGTTGAGTCTTTATGGCGCCCTGTTTTAAACAGGGTGCTTTTTTTTGATCTTCGCTTGGAAAATTTAAATTAACAAGTTTATCTCGATCTTGATGCCGCAGTATCTGACCCTGTTACTGCACCAGTGGTGAAAGGACCGCCACTTTCAAATGCCTTAACAGTGGGAACAGTGTAGGGAATATAATCACCATACATCCATGTTGATAACTCAAGCATGTCCGGGTCTATTGCGAATGTGCTCTGTGCATCTTTCTTTATATGTTTCCCTATTTTAAATTCATTTTCCCTGCCGATTTCAATCGTTCCATCTTTTGCGACGATTTCAAGGCTTGCCAATACATCAGATTCGCTCAGCTGAGAAACATCTTTTTGAAACCTGTCTACTGCTGTTGCAAGTTTTCCTATGGCCAATTTAAGTTTTTCTTATCTTCTTTGGTATTCATGAAGACATCCTGCATTGCGTCCAAATCACGTACTATATCTTTAATTCTAAGCTCCAGTGCTGTTTTATCATCCGTAGCTTTCTGAATTGTTGCTTTTATTGCAGCTTTTTTTTCACCATCTCTTCATCCTCTGAAATGGAGAGTGTATTAATATTCTTCAGAATCCGTTCTTGCTCTGCAATCTCTTCGTTATAGCCCTTTTTGCCGACTATTCGCTGTCTGAATCCTGTCAGCGTGTCGGCGAGAGTATCCATTGTTTGCTTTAACCATAGTTTGTCTAGATTTTGTGCTTCAGCCAACAAATCATAAACAGAAGTTATGTCAGACTTGACTGCTTCTTGTGTAATAGTACGAAGCTGTCTATTTGCGTGCGCCATTTCTTTCAATTCGTGACCCACAAGGAACTGCGTGAGCCGCAAGGATTGATCACTTGATGGCATCCCATAGTGTTGATATCCGTCTTTTTCCAATGAGAGGAATGTTAGTAATGATATCATCGGCTGCACGGATGATGATGGTTTAAACATTTGAACAGTTTTTAAAAGCGCCTCTTGTGAAGGTTTATAGCCGTAGGCAGTTAAAGACAGCTGAACCCTGGCATCGTAATTCGATGCCTTGGATATCCTAGTAAGAAGGGGTGCGACTTGTTCTTTCGCGGAAAAATCCTCCGCGGCCCAACTAGCTGAGCTGGCCAGAAGGGTTAATGACAAAATGGTAAGGCCGTTCAGGGCCGTTTTCTTTAAAGACATATAAATATTCCTTTGCCTAAAGTTAACAAAATAATGGAATTTTTATTGTTACATTAAAGTATTAATATGTTCTTAAATTGGGAGTTGTCATTGCGAGGAGTATTGCTTCGTGGCAATCCAGGAAATACATGGATCGCCGAACTCCCTTTGGTCGTTCGCGATGACGGGAAAGGGCTTGTTAATTTGGGGGAATGACAAAGAGTGTGCAGCTCATGCAGCTGTCTTATGATGTTGATGTAAAATTGTTAGATCATAACGATCTTATGGACACGGCCAATCTGCTCGATAGGTTATTGAGCAGATTTACGGCTAATGTCTGCTAGAACTTGATCCAGCTCGACCTGTGTACACAGTCCTGCTTGAACGGGGCTTTGAGGTTTAATGTTGGCGCTGTTCCAATGTGTCTTGCTTTTGATAGAACGGATCATTGGTTTTGTTGTGCCTAACAAACGGCAAATTTGCGGTTCAGACATCTCGGGGTAATATTTTAACAACCAGGCAATGGCATCGGGGCGATCTTGGCGCTTAGACACAGGGGTGTAACGACCTTTTTTCTTGCCTAAGATGCTGTCGGCATCAACCACTGGGCGTAACGACAAGCGAGCCGAAGGATCAAGCTCGCATCGTTTGATTTCTTCTAAGGTAAGTTGCGAAGACGCAATCGGGTCAAACCCAACCATGCTCATCGATGATTCGTTATCGGCTAACGCCTGAATTTCAAGACTATGAAACCCACAAAAATCAGCAATCTGGTCAAAATTTAAGGCTGTGTTTTCGATCAACCAAACAGCTGTTGCTTTTGGCATCAAGGGTAGAGCCATGTAAAATTCTCCTTAGGGCTGATTGTAAGCGCTTTTGCTTTCTCTTTTGTGTCACACAAACGGACAATTTTCAATCTTTTGTTAATCATTTGGGGATATTATCAACACATGATCGTTCAGAAAATTCTTAATATTTTTATTCCATCCCGGTGTGTAAGCTGTGGAGAGTCTGTTGCAACAGATCACCAATTGTGTTCGGCCTGTTGGCGTGAGGTGACCTTTATTACAGAGCCCTTTTGTAAAACGTGTGGCCAACCCTAGAATGGAGTCTGCCTGCCGATAGTAAGCAGGCCCAGTGCATGGGCTGTCATAATTATCCTCCCCTTTACGATCAGGCGCGTTCCATCATCGTTTATAATGACGCTGCCAAGAAATTGATTTTGCGTTTTAAACATGGGGACGCCACCCATTTAGTTCCCACTTTTTCCCATTGGTTAAAACGGTGTGAAGAGGATTTTTTTAAAAAAGCAGATTATCTGATTCCTGTGCCTTTACATTGGACACGCCTTTTGCAAAGACGGTATAATCAGTCAGCCTTGTTAGCCATGTCTTTGTTGCAGGTTATTGAAGATAAGCCGATCTATGCGCCCTCTATGCTAAGAAGGACGCGACGTACGCCTTCCCAAGGTCATAAAACAGGTCAACAACGCCATGATAATGTTAAAAACGCCTTCGTGGTGCCACACCGTTATCAAGACAAGCTAAGGGGGAAAAGCGTGATGTTGATTGATGATGTGATGACCACGGGTGCAACCCTTGAAGAATGTAGCAGAACCCTAAAGCAGGCGGGATGCGAAAGGGTTTTTGTTTTGACAGTGGCGCGGGCGGTTAAGGATGGGTAAGAAGATCACCTGAAGACATCTTCCTTAATGTTTCATCCATTTCATCAAATCTGCGTCGGATATCGTTGATAGAATCCCCGTTTTTAGCCCAAAATTCTTTTAATTCTGCTTCGTGTGTGGACCAGTACGATGCCCAATATGATGACCATGATGCGGGCACGACGTTGTAAACTGCCGAGGAAACCACAGAGTAAAATCGGCTGAAGGAAGATGTTTGTTCTTCTGGTTTTTTGCTGGAATTTTGCATCAGGGTTTGAAATTCAGTTTGTAGAGCTTCTATCTTTGCTACCTGTTCGGCCACGCTTGCAAAAAAGCTTGTGAGATTGGATTGTGCTTCTTCAACGGCGCGAAGGTGGTTTTGCGCTTCTTCCATTTGTCTTTGTATGTCTGATTGCAGGGCCCCAAAATCTATTTGTTCTTTGATAATTTTTTCGAGCTCTTCTCTAATTCGACCTAGCTCTTCTTGTTTCTTTCTCCGATTCTCTTCATTTTCTCTTATTGCTTCTTCTAATTCTGCTCTTCTCTTGTTTGCTGTTTCAAACTTTTCTTTTTCTTCGGTTAGCTTTTGTCGTTTTTTATCTAACTCATCTCTGAGGCTAGAAATTAAACTATTCCCCCCGGAAGCTCCAGCTTGTGTCTGGACTCTTTCCCATAGCGCTTGTTGTTTTCTCTGACTAGCTTCTTCTCTTTCAAAAGCTACTTTGGCGCGTGTGATCGCAGCCTCTGCTTGTTCTAAAAGCATGCGGTTTTCTTCATTTTGCTTAGCGAGATCCTCTCTGGTTCTTTCAAGAGATCCCATTTCTTCTGCTACTGTTTTTAGGCCCCTTTCGCGCTCTTCTTTTGCAATGTCCAGTAAGCCCCTTTTGCCTAGAAGTGCTTGCATTTTTTCATTTTCTTCTTTGTCTGTGGATTCCAGCCGTGTCCTCTTTTCTTGGCTGTCTTTTTGTAAGGGCTCAATAAGCCGATTTAATTCCGCTCCTCGCTTTCCTAATTCCTCGACGACTTCAGTGGGCGATGGTATCTTTTGTGCTACGAGAATGGGTTGGTGGGGTTTCTTCCCTTCCTCTAGATCACTTGACGGACTTGGAGACGCACCATAGCAATGATTGCTGATTACAGAAGAGCAGGCAAGAGCCAGGCATAAGATATAGTTTTTCATAAGAATCCCAAGAAATTAATAAATACATGCAATTGTTTATCGCGTAATTATAAATGTAATTGTGTATCGCGTAATTATAAAAGTCAATAATTTAATGTGAGCGCAAAGAATATCTTTAAATAAAGAGTATAGTCTAAAAATCTAAATCAGCATAATGTACTGAAGGGGTTAATCCTGATGCCCGATCTTGCAGCAGGCTGCGAAAGATAGGACGTGATTTGATGCGGGCGTACCATTCTTTTGCCAAAAGATGCGATTCCCAGGGGACATCGCCTAAATAATCGACAACCGACAGGTGGGCAGCTGCCGTTATATCGGCCAGGGAAAAATGATCGCCAGCCAGCCAATTGCGCCGATCAACCAACCAGCTAATGTAATCTAGGTGGTGATGAATGCTGTTTTTAGCCTGACGGATCGCCGTTGAATCAGGGCCACTTGGTCCCGTCGTTGTTGGCAGGTACCTTTTGATGATTTTTTCAAACAACAAACGTTGGCTAACTTCCTGTCCGAAACGCGTATCAAACCAAGCCACAAGGCGCCTGACTTCGGCACGCTGTGTTAAGCCTTCGCCAATTAAGGGGTGTTCCTTCGCATAGGCTTCCTCTAAATATTCAGAGATGGCAACGCTATCGCTTAGAACTGACCCATTTAAATCAAGCAAGACTGGTACCTGACCGGCGGCATTAAGGTTGACGAATTCAGGCCGTTTTTCCCAAAACTTTTCCAGCTCTAGGGTGAAGTCTAATTTCTTCTCAGCCAACAGCAGGCGGATTTTCCGAGAATAAGGACATAAAGGGTAATGGTAAAGCGTTCGCATAAGGTATTTATCAGGCGATAGAGTGTTTATTTAATTTTTGTCCGGCCAGTAAGTGGATGTGATAATGAGGAACCTCTTGACCGCCGTGGTGACCGGTATTGCTAATCAGGCGGTATCCCTCAGAAGTCTCCAGGTTTTCTATCACACTGTTCACACCTTTATAAAGCCCAACAATTTCATCGGGCGTCGCTTGATTGTGAAAATCAAAGGCGTCACCATAAGGTCCTTTGGGTATAATCAACACATGCACAGGGGCCCTCGGGTAAAGATCGTGAAAGGCTAAATAATATTCATTCTCACTGATCTTTTGACAGGGAAGGTCGCCCCTTAAAATACGGGCAAAGATGTTATTATCATCATATTTCATTGTTTAACCTTTTTTGAAATAAAGCAGACGGCCGAAGTCGAACCACACGTCGTGACGATATGGTGACCGTTTTTTGTGTTTTTGGATTGCGCCCAGGCCGTTCATTTTTTTGATGAACGGAAAAGCTGCCAAATCCTTGAATTTTCAAAGGTTGTCCCTGTTTAAAATTGTAGACCAAAGCATCAATCAGCGTTTCTAACAGACCTGAAGCAACTTTTTTATCAAGGCTTAGTTTTTCACAAAATACCTGCGTTAATTCTGCGCGCCCTAACGTGCCCCCTTCGTCTTTCAAAATCTGTTCTGTTTTCATAGTCTATATCGGTTTATTCACCATCGCTGCTTGAACCATTTCCCTCGATCGATCCGATCATTGCGTCTGCAACCAAGCCTGCATTATCGCGTACAGATCGTTCAATCTGGGCGGCAACTTCAGGGTTATCTTTTAAAAATTGTCGTGTGGCTTCGCGGCCTTGGCCCATACGTTGTGTGCCATAAGAATACCATGACCCTGCTTTATCAACAACGCCCGCCTTCACGCCCAAATCAATCAGTTCCCCGGTTTTAGAAACCCCTTCACCATACATAATGTCAAACTCAACCACTTTGAAGGGAGGAGCCATTTTATTCTTAACAACCTTAACGCGTGTTTGGTTTCCAATGACTTGGTCTTTATCTTTCAAGGCGCCAATACGACGAATGTCTAATCGAATAGAGGCGTAAAACTTTAAAGCATTACCACCCGTTGTGGTTTCAGGGCTGCCAAACATCACGCCAATTTTTTGGCGAATTTGGTTGATGAAAATGACCATGCAGCCGCTTTTTGAAATAGAGCCTGTTAATTTCCGCAAAGCCTGGCTCATCAGGCGGGCTTGTAAGCCCATGTGCGAATCACCCATGTCGCCTTCAAGTTCGGCTTTAGGAACCAGGGCTGCCACACTGTCGACCACCAAGACGTCAACTGCACCGCTGCGCACTAAAGTATCGGCAATTTCTAAAGCCTGTTCACCTGTGTCAGGTTGAGAAATTAATAATTGATCTAAATTGATACCTAGCTTACGGGCATAACTGGGATCAAGGGCATGTTCGGCATCAATGAACGCACAGGTGCCACCCGCTTTTTGGGCTTCAGCCACAACATGCAACGTCATTGTGGTTTTTCCTGATGATTCTGGACCATAGATTTCAATAACGCGGCCTTTTGGCAAGCCGCCAATTCCAAGGGCAATATCTAACCCTAAAGATCCTGTTGAATAGACTTCTGCCTCAACTGTTTCACGTTGACCCAATCGCATCACAGACCCTTTTCCAAAGGCGCGTTCAATTTGAGAGAGGGCTGAATCTAAGGCTTTGCTGCGATCATTGGGTTGTGAAGGGGTGCTCATGCTGTATGGAATCTCAATCAGAAATATTTTAATTAATCTGACATATCTTTGGTTAATATTCAACTAATCAACAAATATAACTGGATCCTTTGGTCGGGACCCTTAAGACCATATTTATGCCTGTTTACCGTTTCAAATTAAAAGTTTTTCATCTGCGAGGGGTATAGGTGGTTTTCTCTATCTTGCTAAGCAAGTCCAGTGACATCGGCTTAAAAATTGAGCATAGTAGAGGGATGGACTTAGATTTATTTTTTCCGATTGCTGGTTTAAGCTTTAACGCCTTAACAATCCTTGCGGTGGGGTTGGCAGGGGGAATTGTGTCCAGCAGCCTCGGCATTGGAAGTGGTGTGGTTGTGACGCCAGCGTTATTGATGCTGATTGGTGTGCCGCCGTTTGTTGCCGTGACGTCGCAAATGGGTAATGCCATTGGGGTTAACCTGATGGGTTTTCTAGGGTACTGGCGCAAGCGAGATGTTGATTTCAGTTTAGGGTTCTATCTCTTTATAGGGGGCGTCTTAGGTGCTTTCACTGAAATTTGGCTGTTGCACAGGCTTCGTCAAGGGTCTGCCAGCCAAAACATGGCGCTTATTTACATCGTTGTCTTGGGCGTTTTGGCTACACTTTTGCTGGTACAAAGCATCAGGGCTTTCTTTGAGCCAAAATCGTCTGAAAAAAGTGTGATGATGCGTCATTGGATGATTTATTTTCCTTGGCATAAAATCTTTATTCGGTCTCGAACAGAAATTAGCATTCTGATTCCCATTTTTGTTGGCCTGGGGACGGGTTTATTAACGTCTACTCTGGGGGGTGGAAACAGCCTTTTTATGATGCCAATTATTTCTTATTTAATTGGACGCGTCAGCCCCGTGGTTCAAGGAACAACTTTGTTTGCTGGCTTTATGATTACAACCGTTGTGACAATTATTCATTGTTTTACCCATACGCCTTTTGATCTTGTGCTGGTTTTTATGTTGCTGGTTGGGGGAACATTGGGGTCCAAACTTGGCTTTTTCCTAAGTTATATTTTTCCAAGGCAGTGTTTAGGGTTGTTAGGGGCGCTTGTTATTTACTTAATTAGTGCCAAATTTGCCTTTGATTTGTGGGGGGGGCTTCAGCCAAATTGGGCATTGTTTCACCGTCGATGCCTTTAGATGTTGTGCCGTTGAACCAATCGTGGACAATTTTCCTGTCAGACTTTATGCAGAATTCTCTTATGGCCTATATTGTCACTGGGATTTTTAGCATCATTTTAGTGGCGATTGTTTTAGAAAAAATGCTACAACGAACCTTAAATTTTTTCTCAAAGAGATTTTTATAAGGACTGTTCATTGCTGAATCGAAAAAATCTCATCGTCAAGATATTAGGGGCCGTAATTATTATAACGGCTGGCTGGATAGTAATGAGCCGTTTGCCTAAATCTGATGAGGGCAATATCGTCAACGTCTACTGCTTTTACGGCATGATTCCCCATACTGTATTAAAACAATTTGAGCAGGAAACAGGGATTAAAGTTCGGTTTGATGTTTATGATAACAATGAAATTTTAGAGGCAAAGCTTTTAGCAACGAATTCCGGTTATGATGTTGTGATGCCAACGTCTCCGCCTTACATTGGGCGTCAAATCGGTATTGGCATATACCAACCCCTAAAGGCCGAGCTTTTGCCAAACCTGGGCCCTTTGGATCCGACTATTGTTGAGAAGATGCAAATGGTTGATCCGGGGTTAATTTATACCGTGCCTTATTTTTGGGGAACAGTTGGTATTGCCTTTGATTATGATCGCGTTTCAGCGTTGCTGCCTGATGTCGATTTGAATAGTCACGCGCTTTTATTTGATCCCGAAAATCTAAAACGTTTGGCTCCCCATGGTATTAGTTTTTTTGAAGAGGCGATTGATGTCTTTCCAGCCATTCTGCATTACTTAGGAAAGAATCCTAACAGTGATGATTTGCAAGATTTAGAAATTGCCCGTAAACATCTGGAAAAGTTAAGGCCTTATATTCGTCGGTTTACGTCGTCACGGTTTATTAATGACCTAATCATGGGGGATGTTTGTTTAACACAAGCCTGGTCGGGGGAGGCTCAACAAGCGGCTCAAGAAGCTAAAGAGGTTGGGCGTGATATTCGGTTTGTAACGCCTAAAGAAGGGGCGGGCATGTTTATTGATTGTTTGGCTATTCCAAAGGGAGCCAGACATCCCCGCAATGCGCATGCTTTTATCAACTTCTTAATCCGTCCCGATATTGCTGCCCAGGTCACAAACAATACGTTTATCCCCACAGCGATCTTGAAATCGATATCCTTGGTTGATGACCAAATACGTAATAATAAAAGTATTTATCCTCCCCTTGAGGTTATGAAAACATTAGAATTGTATCAATTGCCTCAGAGCGAAAAATCCTCTGCCTACGAGAGAGAGCGTAACCGTCTTTGGGCAAAAATCAGACTTGCACGTTAAGGAAAACCCGATGCTTCTACCCAATAGTCCCTTACGATCCTTGGAACCATGGCAAGATTCAAATGCTGTTCCCTATATTCAGTTGGAAGGGATTACCAAGAATTTTGGTGCCGTTCAAGCGGTGAGGGGCGTGTCTCTGTCTATCTATAAGGGAGAGTTATTCTCGCTTTTGGGTGGGTCAGGTTGTGGCAAAACAACTTTGTTGCGGTTATTGGCGGGGTTTGAATCTCCAACCAGTGGACGCATTTTAATTGATGGTGTGGATGTTACTAACTGGCCACCGTATCGCCGGCCGGTGAATATGATGTTCCAGTCTTATGCCTTATTTCCCCACATGACGGTGTATCAAAATATTGCTTTTGGTCTGCGCCAAGAACCTTTAAACAAAACCGAGATTCATGAGCGGGTGAATGAAAGTTTAGAATTGGTGAAAATGGCAGGGTATGGCCATAGAAAACCCCAGGAGCTTTCAGGGGGGCAACGTCAACGGGTCGCTTTGGCTCGAAGTCTTGTGAAACAACCCAAATTATTATTGCTTGATGAACCCTTGGCAGCGTTAGACAAAAAATTAAGAGAACAAACTCAATTCGAATTGGTTAACATTCAAGAACGGGTGGGCATTACCTTTGTGCTTGTCACCCACGATCAAGAAGAGGCTATGACCATGTCAACGCGCATGGCCGTTATGGAAGAAGGCCGTATTCGTCAGCTTGGGGTGCCTCATGATGTTTATGAATATCCCAACTCTCGTTTTGTGGCTGAATTTATCGGCAGTGTGAACATTTTCGAAGGTTTGGTTGTGGAAGATGAACCTGACCATGTCTTAATCGATTCAACAGATGCGGGTTGTTTTTTGTACGTAACCGATACGGCAACGTTGCCTATTGGGTCACGGGTGGCCATTGCGATTCGCCCAGAAAAGGTCATGATATCCACGACACCTGTGGTGGGTAATCGCAACACGGTAAAAGGCATTGTGAAGGAAATAGCCTATTTAGGAGATTTATCAATTTATTATGTTCGGCTAGAGTCAGGAAAGATTATTCAGGCTGCTTTGCCAAACTTGTTACGGTTGTCAGAACGTGATGTCAAATGGGACGATGAAGTGTACTTATTTTGGCGCGCTGAAAACGGCGTCATGTTGACGATATAATGATGCAGAAATATTCACAAAAATTTTTTCAATTATGGCAACATTGCTTTCGACATTCTTTCCAGTCCTTAGCGGTTGGTGTGCCGTATTTATGGCTTTTTGTTTTCTTTTTTATTCCGTTCTTATTGATTTTAAAAATCAGCTTTTCCCAGGCTATTTTTGCCCTTCCTCCGTTTCATAGTCTTTATGAATGGTTTGATAATGACCTGCTGCAAATTCGGTTGAATTTTGGTAATTTCACCGCTTTGTTAACCGATTCCTTTTACAGGGAAGCGTTTTGGTCGTCGTTAAAAATTTCTGGAACGGCAACGTTGTGTTGTCTGGGTCTGGGGTACTTAATGGCCTATGGCATGAGCCGCGCCTCTGAACATTGGCGCACCCTTTTATTGTTACTGGTTTTGTTGCCTTTTTGGACATCGTTTCTGATTCGTGTTTATGCCTGGATGAGCTTGCTGAGTGCTAAAGGTATTATCAACACGATGTTATTAAAATGGGGGTTCATCACCGAGTCTTTATCGCTTTTAGATAACGCCTATGCGGTTTGTTTGGGCATCACTTATTGTTATCTCCCTTTTATGATTCTACCCATTTACGCGTCATTAGAAAAAATTGATCCTGCCTATTGTGAGGCGGCCTATGATTTAGGGGCAGGGCCATGGCGAACATTTTGGCGGGTGACGGTGCCTTTATCAAAGCCTGGTATTATCGCTGGCTGTATATTGGTTTTCATACCTGCCATTGGTGAGTTTGTTATCCCTGAACTTTTAGGTGGCCCTGATACGTTCATGATTGGCCGTGCTTTATGGTCGGAGTTTTTTAACAATCAAGATTGGCCACGCGCGTGTGCCTTGGCCGTTGCGATGATGGTTGTATTTGTTGTGCCGATTATGACATTCCAACATTATCAGCAACGAAACTTAAACTTGGCTGGTCGGTAAAGGGGAACACACATGCGTCGATTATCAGTACCAGGCGTCACAGCATTGATTATTGGGTACACTTTTTTGTACATGCCCATTTTGTTTTTGATTGTGTTTTCTTTTAATCAATCCCGCTTGCCAGGTGTGTGGACGGGCTTTTCAACGCGTTGGTATCAGCTTTTATTTGAGAATGAAACGCTGCTGGCGGCTGTTTTGACCAGTCTGCAAATTGCAGCCATGACAGCGACGCTTTCTGTTATTTTAGGGACCTTGGCTGCTGTTTCCATGACCCGTCGAAAAATATTTCGGGGAAGAACCCTTTTCGGGGGTCTTATTTCTGCCCCCTTAGTGATGCCAGAGGTGATTACCGGCCTTGCCCTTTTGTTAACCTTTGTGACATTAGAACGCCTTATTGGTTGGCCAGCCCAGAGGGGTATTATGACCGTGACGATTGCGCATACAACCTTGGCCATGGCTTATGTCTATGTGATTGTTCAATCGCGATTACAGGATTTTGATCAATCGTTGGAGGAGGCCGCCTTAGATCTAGGCGCAAAACCTTTTAAAGTTTTTATGACGATAACCTTGCCAATTATTTCGCCCGCCCTTATTTCGGGTTGGTTGTTATCGTTTGCCTTGTCCCTTGATGATGTGGTGATCGCCAGCTTTTTGTCAGGCCCTGGGGCGACGACCTTGCCGTTGTTAATTTTCTCTAGTGTTCGGTTGGGCATCACGCCTGAAATTAATGCCTTGGCGACTGTTATCGTTGGTATCGTTAGTTTGGGTGTTGTGATTGCGGGGGTTATTATTGCCCGTCAGCAATGGAAAAAACGATTCTATGGCGGATAGGTTGCCCCGTGTGTTGCAAGTTCTGCCTGCCTTGAAAAGTGGTGGTGTGGAAAAGGCCACCTTAGATTGGGCACAAATTTTGTGTCAGAAGGCGCCCACGTTTGTGGCTTCGGCTGGGGGTGATCTTGTCAAGCCGTTAGAAGTTTTTGGTGCCACTCATTTGTTGTTACCTTTGGATAAAAAATCGCCCTGGTCTTTATGGGCAAACGCAAAAGCCATATGCCAGATTATCAAAGACCACAACATTCAGCTTGTTCATGCCAGGTCACGGATGCCGGCGTGGAGCGCGCTTTGGGCTGCACGGCGCATGAAAGTGCCCTTCATCACCACCTATCATGGGGTGTATAATTCGCATAATCGTTTGAAACGTTTTTATAATTCTGTCATGGCACGTGGTGATCAGGTGATTGCCATATCGGATTATGTTGCGCAACATATTCAACGAGAACATGGTGATTTGAATCCCAAGGTTGTCGTTATTCCCGAGGGGATTGACACAGACCTTTTTGACCCAGCCACGATATCGCCTGACTATGTGGAAAAATTGAAACAAAAATGGGAAGTCCTTGCCAATAAGTTTTTGATTTTATTGCCGGGGAGGTTAACTCGTTGGAAAGGGCAAGAGGTTTTGATAAAGGCCTTAAAGCAGATAACGGATTTGCCCGTTCATGTCGTGTTTTTAGGGTCTGATCAAGGACGCCAAGACTACAGAAACCTTTTACATCAACAAACCCAAGGCTTGCCGGTAACCTTCATTCAAGAGTGCCAGGATATGCCAACGGCCTATGCTGCGGCTGACTTGGTGTTATCGTGTTCGATTGAACCAGAGGCGTTTGGCAGGGTGACGGCGGAGGCCTTATCCATGGCTCGCCCCTATATAGGGACGAATTTGGGCGCCACGCCGGAGCTTTGTATGGATGACCAAACAGGATTTTTGGTTCCAGCTGGTGATGCGGGGGCTTTGGCCCATGCCATAAGACGCCAATTTTCTTTACCAATCGATCAGAAAACACAGATGAGTTTGGTGGCCCGTCAACACATTATTGACCATTTTTCTCTTGAACAGATGACGGCTAAAACCTTAAAAGCGTATGGAAACTGGGTCACTTAAAGGATAGGGCGTGTGATTAATTAAAGGATGTTGTGCGAAGTGATTGCCTTTAACCATTTTTTAACGTCTCCCACGGTACTCTGACAATGGTGGTTTAGTTACACCTGAGATGAGTCGGGTGCGTGATTGGGTTTTTTAAAAGCCCCCTTGTTTATTTTAATATAGGCAGGGTTGCCTTGTTGACGTGACAGAGCGCTTTGTCACTGTAGACGAATGTTCGTTGGTATGGAAACCAATGAATAGATGTGCCTGGGATTGTTGAGATTTCGAGGCAGAGGGAGGGTTATGTTGTGTGTGGCGGCGGGGCGGGCGCTGTGTGAGTTTTTGGGGCGGGCCCCTCAAGGCACCACTATGCCCAAAATTTTGTTGAGGAACCTTCCGAAAATTTAGATGATCACACGCCGCAAATAAATCTTTTGTTCAAAACTTTATCCGTAACAATCCTTGGCCATTGTGACGCAGCCATTGCCTGGCGATTGCATAGTCAGGGTCAAGGCTAGCCACAGCTTTCCAAAAGATGCGGCTGTGATTCATATGTTTCAAATGGGAAACTTCATGGGCGGCTAAGTATTTAACAACAGAGGGTGGCGCAAAAATAAGCCTCCAGCAAAACGATAAGTTGCCGTTACTGGAACAACTACCCCAACGGCTGCGGGTATCACGAATTGCAATTTTGTTGAAATGGGTGCCTAGGCGGCCAGCCAAATCTTGGCAAAGGTCTTGAAAAATCTGACGAATATGATCTTTTAATCCGGCCTCTAAAACTTTGGCAAAATCTTGGCCAGGGGTTGAAATGATAATTTGTTGATTTGTTATGGTTACTTTTCGTCTGATATCGTGCCTAAAAACAATTTGTCGTTCGAACCCTAGAATGGGAAGGATTGTGCCCTCTTTAAGACGGGGAGGGGTCAAGATTGCTTGCGGAATAAAAAACTTAAACAATCCAGACAGCATCAGACGTCGCCGTTGAGAGAATTAATTGTAAGTTGGGTAGGGATAAGGCCAGACACCCTTCTGTTGTACCGTAGTGACCTTTATCATCAAGGCGGGCCAAGTGAATAAAAATCGCACTGCCCATATCCGGTATAACAGGATTTTGGTTATGACTGATCACAATCAACAGGTCATAAAGAGGGTCTTCGCGCCATAACTGTTCGTGGCTGGCAGCATAAGGTAACTTAATAGGTTGGTTGTAAAAGACATCCTTTGCATCGTCACACCAGCCATCGTCTGCTTGAATGGCAATAACCGGTAAACACGTAACAGGCTTGGCTAACCGATCAGACCGGTAATAAACTTTTTCAAGCTGAAAACACCCTGTGGGCGTGGCTCCATCTCCTTCACGTTTATCAGCTTTGATGCCTGATCGTCCCATGGCACATTGAAGGCGCTGACCTTGCCACTCTACTTCGTAAGGGCTAATAGTTTTAAGGATCAAGCAAGTTTCTCCTGAATCAACTGAACGGTATTCTCCACACCGTATAAGGCAATAAAGGAACCCATGCGGGGACCTTCCTTTTGGCCTAACAAAATTTCGTACAAGGTTCCAAACCAGGCCCGAAGGTCGGTAAAATCATGACGTTTGCCGACCTCGAAAACCAAGGCTTGTAAGTCATCGACTGTAGCTGAATTGGTGTGCTTAGAGAGTTCAGTCGCTAGGTCTTGCAAAGCTGCTCTTTCTTGATCGCTAGGGGGCCTGTAAGCCCTGGTGGGTTTCACAAAGTCTTGGTAATAACATATAGCATGGTCAATAAGACGGGCCAAAAATGGCATGGTTTCAGGGCTGGAGTCCGGCAAATAACGCTGTACAAAACCCCATAAGACTTGGGGAGATTCGGCATTACAAACAGAAGCCAGGTTCAATAAAATGGTAAAGCTAAGGCCACTTTCACTGGTGGGGATGCTGCCTGTGTGTACATGGTAAACAGCATTATCAATTTGAGTTTCGGCCGGTTGTTCAGGGTATTTAGCCACCATCGATAGATAATCGTCAACAGCGCGGGGAATCACATCAAAGTAAAGGCGCTTGGCTTTACGCGGAGACTGAAACATGTAATAGCCCAAACTTTCCGTGGGGGCATACGTCAGCCATTCATCAATGGTCAGGCCATTACCTTTTGACTTGGAAATCTTTTGCCCTTCTTGGTCTAGGAACAATTCATAGGTAAGGTTTTCGGGCGGGGTACTGCCGAGAACACGACAGATTTTGGTTGATAATTTAACAGAATCAATCAGGTCTTTGCCTGACATTTCGTAATCTACTTCAAATGCGTGCCAGCGCATGCCCCAATCGACCTTCCACTGCAATTTACAATGGCCGCCTGTCACCAAAACCCCAACCAGTTGGTTGGTTTGCGGGTCGCGATAAACAACGCTGTCTGATTCGGGACGAATTTCCACCATGGGGACTTGCAACACTTGTCCAGTATTGGGGCAGATTGGTAAGAACGGACTGTATGTTGCCCGGCGTTCATCCCTTAAGCTTGGCAGCATAATCGCCATAATGGCATCATAATGTTGCAACACAAGTTTCAAGGTGGGGTCGAACCGACCACTTTTATACCAATCACTAGAGCTTTGAAATTCATAGGAAAAACCAAAGGAATCTAAAAACCGGCGCAGCATGGCGTTGTTATGGTGACCAAAACTTTCATATTGACCATAAGGGTCGGGAACCATGGTCAATGGTTTGCCCAGATGTTGGTGGAGCATCTCTTGATTGGGAACGTTATCGGGGATTTTGCGTAAGCCATCCATATCATCCGAAAAGCTGAATAAACGGGTGGGGATATCTGATAATTGTTCAAACGCATGACGCACCATGGTTGTGCGGGCAACTTCACCAAAGGTTCCAATATGTGGCAAGCCAGAGGGACCATAGCCCGTTTCCAACAAAACAAATCCCTTTGTTGGTGGTTTATTCTCAATTCGTTTTAAAATCTTTTGGGCTTCTTCAAAGGGCCATGACTTGGCATTTTGGTAATGCGTTGCGTTAAAAGAATTCATATCAATATCCTGTGATCTTTTGTATCAATAAGCTAAGCAAACCCATCTAGTAAGTCAATCATCTCCGCTATGTCAGCACCTTTATTATCATTACGCGAAACCAGCTTATCTTTTGGTGGGCGTCCTTTATTCCAAGATTTAAGCATCCATTTAGCTCAGGGTGACAAAACCTGTTTGGTGGGGCGCAATGGCTGTGGCAAATCAACATTGCTAAAGCTGTTAGCAGGACTGTTAGAATCAGACAAAGGGGAAAGATTTCTGCAACCCGGTGTCACTTTAGAATAAGTGTAACTACCCAGGTTTATTGTGGGCAGAACTGAGGATTTAGGATGGCATGAAAGATATTAAACCCCTGTTTGCGTCTCGTTGAGAGAAAGC
>CAIVFQ010000071.1 GCA_903905285.1 uncultured Alphaproteobacteria bacterium | reverse complement strand
GATCTGCATGTTGTGTATTACGCGTTTCGATAACTGCTTTAATAGAGGTCATTTTAGCAGAAATTCTGTTTAAAGCTTTTTGCTGGCTTAATTCGAAAATCTGCCCGCCTGCTTTTCCAATAATATAAGAAAGCTGACCCAAAGTTGCCGGTGTATCAGGTGTTTCAATTTGATACCGCGCCATGCATCCTTTGTCCTTATGGCTGCTTGATAAAACGGATGCCAAGTCTTTTGCATCAATGTTGCCACCACTGATAAAGGTGCCAACACGTTTATCGCGAAACAGTTCAGGTGCGTACAACAAACAAGCAACGCCCAAAGCCCCTGCCCCCTCGGCAACGATTTTGCTGCGATCAATCAACGATTCAATCGCCCGCTCAATATATCTTTCTGGAATAACGATACAATCGTCCAAATGCTCAGCCAAAATAGACAATGTTAATTCACCTGGGAACTGAACATTCATGCTTTCAGCCAGGCTTTTCGTTAAAAAGCAGCGTTCAGTCGGTAAAGTATTAGGAAATAAAATTTCAGCTGTCGCCGGGCAAAACTCTGATTGAACGCCAATAATATGAATATTTGGATTTATCGCTTTAGCCGCAATACAAATGCCCGCCGCCAAAGCCCCTCCACCGATAGGAACAATCAGTGTTTCTAGGGTGGGCGCCTGTTGCATAACCTCTAGCCCTACTGTCCCTTGGCCAGCAATGATATAGGGGTCGTCAAAAGGGTGAATCATGGTGTAACCATGCTTTTTAATAAGCTGCAGGGCAAAATCGCGCGATTCAAGCATATGCTTGCCTTGCAAAATAACCGAGACTCCGTAATGACGCACATTTTCAACTTTGGAAAATGACGTACTTTCTGGCATTACAATGGTTGTTTTGATCCCCATAAGCTGAGCCTGATGCGCAACACCTAAGGCGTGATTCCCAGTCGAAATGGCAATAACACCGCGTTGTTTTTGTTCTTCGCTTAGGCTAAGCAATTTCAGGTAAACACCCCGTGCCTTAAACGAACCCGCAACCTGCATGTTCTCTAGTTTCAGGTGAACGCTACCCTGAATTTTTTGACTCAACCAGGGTGTTTCTAACATCGGCGTATAGTTAGCGGCTTGACTAATATGAAAAGACGCGTCGCTAATTGTTTCCTTTGTTATCAAAGACAAAACATTTTGCGCGTTAACTTTTGCAAAATCATCAAATCCGTTAAGTAGTGGCGTCTTAGAAATCATAACCCGTTCTCGAAAACTAAATTTTAATCACATTAGTTTTATAGGTTTAATTTCCCCCCTACGCAAGAACAATATTGCAAAAAACAAAATTAGGGGCCGCTAAAAACGCACGTCAAATCATACTCATGCCGCCATTAACATGCAGGGTCTGTCCCGTAATATATCCAGCCTCAGCGCTAGCTAAGTACGCAACGGCGGTTGCAATTTCTTGGGGGGTACCCATGCGTGTCATGGGTACATTGCTAAGAATTTTTTCTTTAACAACGTCTGCCAGCACAGCCGTCATATCTGATTCAATAAAACCAGGAGCAACACAATTAATGGTAATGCCACGACTGGCAACTTCAAGGGCAAGGGCCTTTGATAGACCAACCATTCCCGCCTTAGAGGCACAGTAATTAGCCTGGCCTGGATTGCCTGTGCTGCCGACAATAGAACTAATGTTGACGATACGACCATAACGACGCCTCATCATGGCCTTAAGGGCCGATCGGCATAACCGGAAACAAGCCGTTAAATTCACGTCTAACACCTGCTGCCAATCTTCGTCTTTTAACCGTATGGCCAAACCATCCCGTGTGATGCCGGCGTTGTTCACCAAAATATCAACCTTACCCATTTTCGCCTCAGCTTCAGGAAGCAAAGCCTCTAACGCCTGCACATCAGTCAAAGAGCAAGGCAGAATGATAGGATCGTTGCCATATTTTGATTGAATTTGAGAAGCAATCTCTTCAAGAACGTTTTGTCTGGTTCCAGAAAGGGCAACCCGTGCCCCTTGCGCTGCCAAAGTATGGGCTATGGCTTGACCAATGCCACCTGTGGCGCCTGTTATTAAAGCTGTGTGAGAATTCAAGGAGAACATAAAAAACCTTTCTGGTTGGTGTTAAACAATTTCTTGTAAAAAAGCTTCTAAATCTTGGGGGGTATTAAGACTGGCTGTCTTTAAATCTGGATCAATCCGTTTGTTCAGGCCTGTTAAAACTTTACCGGCCCCAATCTCAATCACATACTGACAGCCAAGTTGAGCCAGCGTTTGAACGCTTTCTCGCCATCGAACACGCCCAGTGATTTGCTGAGCCAGCAGACCGGGGATCACGTCCTTACCAATAACTGGCATCGCCGTTACGTTGGCAATAACCGGAAGGCAAGGATCTTTCAGGTCAGATTCTTCCAAAGCCTGTTGCATCACTTGCGCAGCGGGTTCCATCAAAGGGCTGTGGAAGGGGGCGCTAACGGGCAACAAAATGGCCCGCTTGGCACCTGCCTCTTTGGCATGTTCAATAGCCTGGGCAATGCCTTCACTGTGACCACTAATGACAACCTGGCCAGGTGCATTGTCGTTGGCTATGACGCACAAGTGGGATGGCTCTTGAAAGTCACTTAACAAAGCCTCGACAGCGTCCAACTCTAGGCCAAGAATGGCCGCCATAGATCCATAACCTAAGGGCGTTGCCTGTTGCATGGCCTGTCCCCTTAGACGGACTAATTTCACGGCCTGGGAAACATTGAAAACACCTGCTGCACACAAAGCGCTGTATTCGCCCAATGAATGACCTGCTAGATGGGATACCAATTCTGAAACAGGCTTTCCACTTTCCTTTTCCAAGGTTTTTAAAATGGCCATGCTAATCGCCAACAGAGCAGGCTGAGCATTTTCAGTTAGAGTCAGCGTTTCGATGGGCCCTTCCAGAATAAGCTGCGTTAGCTTTTGCGACAGGCTGTCGTCAACCTCTTGCATAATATGACGGGCCGTTGGGAACGCCTGTATAAATTCACAGCCCATACCAACAGCTTGGGAACCTTGACCCGGAAAAACAAAAGATAGTGACATACAGCCCTAAAATCCCTACTTATTACATACATTCATCGTGCTAACATCTCTCTTTGAAATATGTCAAGTCTTACTCTTCCTTCTCCTCGCCATAAACTTTACGGTCGTCGCCAGTCGCGCCCTTTAAAAACAGGCCAACAGGCTTTATGGCAAGATTGCCTACCGACTTTGTTATTTGATAATAATCTTTGTCAGGATGTTGATTTTTGGCACCGCCAAACGACTTGCTTGGAAATTGGTTTTGGCAATGGCGAGCATTTGTTTGACCAAGCTTTGAATCATCCGGACAGGCTTTATATAGGGTGTGAACCGTTTGTTAACGGTGTTGCGTCTTTGTTACAGAAAGTAGGCCATCAGCTCGTTGATAACATTCTCATTTTCCCAGATGATGTCCGGTTATTACTGGCCGAACTACCTGAGAGGTCGTTAGATATGGTTGTCTTGCTGTTTGCTGACCCATGGCCTAAAAAACGCCATCACAAGCGCCGTTTCATACAAACTGATCAGATTAAGGCCATTCACCGTTTACTGAAAAACGGATGCACGTGGCGTATTGCCACTGATGATGCTGGTTACCAAGATTGGATTCTAAGCCACTTTTCAACGCCAGAAATTCAAAACCTGTTTCATCAACAGCGACAAGATATTTGGCAACGCCCTGACACAACCGATTGGCCCCTAACTCGGTATGAACAAAAGGCGCTTCAGGCTGGCCGCACGCCCTTATATTTGGTTTATGAAAAGGCTGTCGTCAACCCCTTCTAAGGCTGTTGCCTCAAGAAACTTAAGATTGTTCCTGCGTTTTCTTGCATCTGCCCCAGGTGGCCTGCAATCAGATTGCCAACGGATTGATTGTGCACTTCGTGTGATGATGCCTCTGTTAGTCTGTGTATATGGGCTTTACTGTTGCCAAGGTCTGATTTTATCTGATGAAGAACCGAAGAAAGAGAAAGGCTTGCTTGAAAAAACTCTCTTGTTTCTTGGTCGGTAGCATCAAAAACCAAATGGTTGGGAAGGGTATCTAGAATAGCATTTGCGCTCTCTCTAAGAGTAACCAAGTATAGCTCAGCTATTCTGGCCTCTGGAACTGATGAAAACCGGGAAAATCCACCCTTGTCATAAGTTTCCGAAAGCTGCGATAACGTCCACTGCAGGTTTTCAAGGTTCTGCATTAAGACTTGCAGAGAGGTTTTAGGAGCCTTAGATTTTTTTGCTAAAACTTTATAGTCTTTTATCCGTTTGGCAGCAGTTTGCATTTCGCTCCAGTGTGTCTGCATTTCCGGAGTGACCCTTTTACCAAATGCATCAAACGTTTGTTGCCATCCCCCTTCAGCTTTCGTTAAAAGACTGGCTGGAGAAAACTGCCGGTGATATTTTTCAGGAAGGACTTTTTTGAAAGCTTCCGCAGTGTTTTCATATTCTTTTTCTAAAAGCATCAGTGGGTCTTCCCAGCTGCCCGTCCTAATAAAGATGCTTAGATGTTGTAGGTTGCCTTGAAGCCTGACGAGTTGTTCTTTCTTTGCAGTATCAGGAGAAGGAATAATCTCCTTCGGATCTTGTTCTTTAAGGTCTTTCCATCTCAGTTGATCATGCGCTTTATCCAATTCATCAACCAGGTCTGACAAACCAGTATAACTTTCCACAACATCTTCCCATAAGTTAGCGCCAAGGAAATCCAACCTTTCTTCGAACTTTTTTTGACCCTCTGCCTGGGTTCTGTGCATGATATCATCACGTAAAGCTTTAAAAGCATCAAACAAATTGATCCAGGTTTCGTCAACTTTCCCCTTCAGTGTTCTGACAAAGTATTTAGAAAGCTCGCCATCGACAAAAAGATAATACAGCGTAAAAACACGTGACTTTGATTTCAGAAAAGGCAACTTATAAGCCAGTTGGTCAATCTGCCATCTGGGGTGGCCATCAAAGACTTTTGAGGCATTATCAAGGGAATTGGCAAAGTGTCTTGTTTCCTGAATGTGGGTTTTTACCATTCCTAAACCTATAAAATTAAGATACCAGGCTGTCAAACGTTCTATGTTTGGGTAGCTGTAAGCGCTGATTTCTCCAAGCTCTCTTCCCAAAAAGTGATCTTGTTCTAATGCCTGCAACTGTTTTAAGTGCTGCTGTAATACTTTAAGATCCAGGATCAAATCAGGTCCCGCTTGAACAAACATTCTTTGAATATCAGCCTGCCGGTTTTCTGTAGCTAAATGGGCTGCAGACCCAAGAGTGGTGAGGAGAGTCCAAGGAATTGACCTTCTGGCCTTAACAAGCTTTTCAGGGAAGGTAATAGACGGATCTTTATCGTCAATGCCATAACGGTAATCAACGTTTTGGTTAATGGCGTCTTTCAACCTTTTAATGTTATATAGCCACTCAGCAACCGATAGGCGATTTTTTGTAACAGCCGTGTCGACAGACCTTGTCACGCGCTCCAAAGGCCTTAAATAGTAAAAGTAGACATGTCTTTTTTCTAAATGCTGCTTTGTCCCCTCTAACATGCGACTGAGCATACTTTGATTAGATCCATTATAAAGATAGTCTAGAAGGATGCATAAAGGTCGAAAAAATGGGTTTCTTCCAATGTATGCCCTGGGATTAAAATCATCCCTCGTCAATTCTTCATTGAACATATTGTCGGAAGTGTCCCTCAAAACGGGCCTTTGACCATATATCCCATCTATAAGTCTCATGAACACTGGCTCGAATGTAACTTCTTCTAATCTGTTAGCGTGGGTTGTTCTAAACCGTGAAAAACGATCACTACCTGGCAAAAGGACAGCATAGGAAAACAGTTTTAAGAAACAGTCAGCTAATTGATCCCTGGTTTTTAAAAAATCTGGATCAGTAAAGGCATCTTCTGGTTTTGATAGTTGTTTAGAACGCTGTTCAAGCCTCTTGAGATATTTAAGGGCGTTTCCTTCATGACGTACTTCTCCCTTTAGTCTTTGAAAGTCGTTGGGGTTGAAAGCACAGCGCGGCAGCTGCAAGGGGAGCTGGCGATCGTCAACAGTCCCGCCCGATGCCTGGGAGGGTTGAGTGCAAAATCCGACGAAGGATAACAAGCAAACAAAAAATCTAAAAGGGTTTGGTATGGAGGGTCGTGTCATTTTTTTTGATGCTTCATCAGGATATTTTATTCAGCCCGACCATAATAAAAAGATTTGCATTATGCTACTTTAAAAAGTTACGTAGGTAATATCTATTCGTAAACTTCATACGGTAAATTCTTTATTTTTGAGGATTCCTCTCAGATTGCAACGGAAGCATTTTTCTGACTATTCCTGATGTTCCGTCCATCTCGACTATATCACCGGTTTTTAACCACTTTGTTAATCCGGGAATAGAAACAACGGCAGGAATTCCTAATTCGCGTGCGACAATGGCAGAGTGAGAAAGAAGACTTCCTCGCTCAACTAAAATTCCGGACGCATTAACAAAAAGGGTGATCCAACCAGGATCAGTATGTTGTGCTACTAAGATTTCCCCGACCTCAATTTTTTCTTGATTGGTGTCAGTAACAACACGCACTTTTGCGGTAACAATGCCTGCGCAACATCCCAAACCTTGTTTTGTATTTTGGTTTTTTTTCTGACTTATTCTCTTGTTCTGGAAGGGAAACCAAGGGATAAATCTCGCCGCGAGCTTCAAGACGATTTGGCACATCTTTGATTTTCTTATATATCTCTTGCTCATTTTTACGAAGGTCAACCAACTGCTTAAGATTAATTGTTGTTGATGTTCCCTCTATGGTTCCCAATATTTCGTAACTACCCAGGTTTATTGTGGGCAGAACTGAGGATTTAGGATGGCATGAAAGATATTAAACCCCTGTTTGCGTCTCGTTGAGAGAAAGCCTC
>CAIVFQ010000070.1 GCA_903905285.1 uncultured Alphaproteobacteria bacterium | reverse complement strand
GGAACAATCTTCCTCTAGCAATCTTCAGCCACACAAAGAATTCGCCTTAGCACCCCATTTTGACAGACTTGTCAGTCAGACCAATCAAAAGTCGTTGAACGGCTTTGATGTTGATGGTTTTAAAGAAAAAGCCCCTTCCGCGATGAGATTTTTATCATTAAGTGACGATTATCTGGCTAAGCTTGGGAAAGAAAGAAGGGGCGAGCCTTTCTCAACTTTTCGCAGAAGAAACAGCGCCCGAAAAATTGCAACCTTTTATCATAAATTGGTTTTGGAAATAGAGAAATTTCAATTAGAGATCAGACAAAAGAAGACTGCACAAAAAAAACATCCTCGTTGCGTGATTTTGTAGCATTATTTTCCACGATACCGTCCGTTAACTGTTTCTTAAAGAATCAAAAAGCTAAGGGCTATAAACCACCCCATACTTTTAAGACTGGGTTGCTTTCTTTGTCTAACAGCAAATCGGTAAGCCCCCAAACCAAGGCATCTAGTCGGTCGGGTGATTTGGAGGTTATGCCGGGAATGTACTCACACAATTGAGTTTCTAATAGGGTATGGGGGCGAGCATGAAAAACTTTCCCCTGTTCATATAACGCCGCGATTGGTTCGGCCCGGGTGCCCTTTCCCCGTGTGGCGCGCACAGCGCGATAACTGACATGGGGGTCAAGGCTGCGAACGATGCGTTCAACCATATCGCCGCCTTTGTTCACCTCTGCCACCACGCGGTCGGCTTTGTAACGCCAATATGCCTGGGTAACCCGTTGACCCCAATCGGCTGGGCTATAGCGACCGCTTAAATCTTCTAAAACATAAGCCGTTTGGTCAGCGGTAATGGCGGCGACAATAATACCGGTTTCGTCACTTTGATCATGGTGTGTGGTTGCCGGGTCAATGGCAATCACAATCCGTTGATAGTTTTGATCTTCGGGCGGCTGTTGGTACCGAATCATCGACCGTTGCCATAAGGCACCCTGACGTTCGGTTAAAACTTCGGCATACAATTCTTGCGCGCCCAGACGTGTCCCTTCAAACTGTTTCACAATTTGTTGCAGATAGGCAGGCGCCAAGTTGGCACAGTTATCAAAAGTGGTGCCCTTGGTAATGACTGTATTGGGTGATTTCAAAAGCTGTTCAATTAAGGGAATGGGTCGAGGCGTAGTTGTAATCAGGCAGCGAGGGTTATTCCCCAACCGCAGCGCCAACATCAGCTGTTCCCACAAATCCTGGGGATACCGAAACTTGGCTAACTCATCAATCCACACCAAATCAAACTGGGGCCCCCTCAGCTTTTCAAAATTATCGCCGCCAAACAAAGTCGCCACTGCGCCGTTTGGCCATACCAATCGATGATTTGAGGCTTCAAATTTAGGTCGTTCGCCCACAGGGTGGCAGGCTAACAAACCGCTTTGCCCTTCCACCATAACGTTTCTGGCTTCATTCAAACTGCGTCCAATCAGGGCAACATGACGATAGAGCCCCTTTTCAATCCACAGACGTAATGTTTCAGCCCCTGTTCGGGTTTTACCAAATCCGCGCCCCGCTAAAATCAGCCACACACGCCAATCTCCCGGGGGAGGCAATTGATTCGGCCGTGCCTGTTTTAACCAATTATATTGCTGCCTAAGCCCTTGACGCTTTTTCAGCTCTGCCTTCAACAATTTGAGTAGCCGTTTTTTTAAAACCTTTGACATGATGTCCAACTCCTTTTTTGGAATCAGCATCAAGGGTCAGTCCTTTAAAAACCAGTTTTGAAATAGCCTGGGATAAATGGTTATCGTTTTTCGATTTCTTTTTTTACCGCGAACCACCCGCCTGCGCAATCATAAGGGGTAAATTCCTTATGGCATCTGCATTCCCTAAACCAGCAGCTTCTCGGCATAGTTCAATAGCTTTAGAGATGTTTTTCCCTATACCATCTGTACCTTGGAAAAGGTTAACTGCATACTGAGCAATCATACGGGGCAAATTTCTTATGGCCTGTTCATATCCTAAACTCGCAGCTTCTCGGCATAACTCCATAGCTTTAGGAATATCTTTCTGAAAGCCGTCGGTCCCCTTGCAAAGCATAACTGCATAATCGTGAAGGATAAGTGACAAATCATATTTGGCGTGTTTGTCTCCTAGACTCCAGGCTTCTCTCATAGTTTCAATCGCTTTAGGGATATCTTTCTCAACTCCATCCGTACCTTTGAAAAGTCTAATTGCGTATTGAACAATCATAATAGGTAAATTTCTTATGGAATCTCTATCTCCTAAACCAGCAGCTTCTCTCATAGTTTCAATCGCTTTAGGGATATCTTTTTCTATGCCATCTTGTCCGTGGAAAAGATTGACTGCATACTGGGCAATCATGAGAGGTAAAACCCTTAGGGCATTCTTATCCCCTAAACTCACTGCTTCTCGGCATAGTTCTATTGCTTTAGGAATATCTCTTTCTATACCATTTTTTCCGTCGGCGAGCATATGGGCATAATTGTGTAATACATCAGGGTTTCCGCTTTTTACTAAGGCCTTTATCACGTCGAGGGTAGCGGTTCCTGCAAGTGCCATTGTCATATACTTATAAGTTTCCAATAGAGTCGAAGCAGGAGTAACGCCGTGGGGTCGTCTCAGTATCCTGGCCAAGCGTGGGTTCACAGGGCGGCTTAAGTAAAAACGTCTTGGCCCTGTTCCTCTTACACCGTATCCTCGCTCTACCAAACAATCGTCATAGATGTATTCTACAAGCATCTCTTCCGGTTTAAGGTCAAATTTTTCGCGAATTTCATCGGAGGGGGGCACTGCCATTGCAGAGGAAGAGAAAACATTACTGACCACATTAGGTCTTGATAACGATTGGGTGAGACTGGCTCTTATCCTCTCTTCCAACCCCGGATGCTCTGCTTTCTCCTCTTCCGTTAGGGTAACAGCATATCTAAAGGCGCCTATGTTATGCACCCTCCATCCCTTATAAGTATCACCCGATACCATCACCTCTTGATAGATTTTTACCAATGTCATCTTCGGCGCAAAGACGCTGAACACGTCATTGGCCAGGCGAAGGGTGTCGTGTCTGGTTTGCAAAAAATGTTGGAAGGATGGGGTTAAGGATTCAAAGACCTCTTTTTTCTCATGTTTTTGGGCATGGGCAATGACGGCAGGTATAAGCTCTTGATGGTCTTTTTCCGTATCACCCCACATCTCTTCAAAATCATCATCATTCAATGCCTTCATAACCATGGCGTCAATGGCTAAGACAGCTGCCATGTGATCCTTGAAATGTGCGTCTGTTTGTAAAAGGGAATTGGTTTTAGCTCGATCATACCCTAAGTAACGATCATGCAACATATGACGCTGGCCCATAAATCTGTGGCGTGTGCGGGCAATGGAATGAATAATGGCCAGTTTTTCTTCTGGCGTGGCTGATCGGTCAGAAAAGCCATGTTTCCCGGCGATGGTGGCTGAAATCTCATCTGTGATGGCTTTGAATCCTGCGTAATCTCCCGCAATATCGGCTTGATCCCGCTCATCCTCTAAATGCTGAATCCAGGCCAAGGCACCCATTGGCGCCGGCTTTTGATAAACAGGTCTTGCGTCAGGCGCCGAATCAACAATGGTTGCAGCCGTTAAAGAACCAGAGATTAACAATAAAAAAACAACCAGGTAGGCAGAAAACTTAGAACTCATTTACGATAATCAGTAAAATAGAAAGCATGGGAATTATATAGTCACGGACCCAAGCTATTTCAAGGTTTTTCTGAAAAATCCAAACCTTTTCACCCGCGAGGGGCGTGTTAATTCTTCCTTAATATAAACCCCGTAGAATGCAAGAAGCACGAATGGATAATTTTTAATATTTTTTTTATGTATTTTCGGAAAAGTGCATCCTGTCTGATGGGCGTATTATTGTGTTCCTCTGTTGTTTTTGGGTCTGATTCTGGGTCTGATTCTGGGTCTGATAATGACGATGATATTGTTGGTGGTGTGGATCACCATTCCACTGTTGTTTCCCCGCCTGGTGATAAGGGTGTAAACTCAGAAGATCCGAGCGCAACAGTTGTTTTTCGGTCTGATTTTGGGTCTGATGATGAGGGTGTAAGACTAGAAGATCTGGTCACAACACAGGACCAGGCCTATAATTTCGCTGTAAGTGACGCCGAAGTTAGAAATGGCGATTGGGAAATACACCATGGGAGTGGTTATCCTAATCCTTATTCTTGCTCCTCTTTACAAGAAAAAGTTAGTTCTGCTGAACAGGCTATTGAACTTCTTCGCGGGGAACTGAAAACTGTTAGAGAATCTATACCTACAGACGGCACAAAAAGACTAGTGGCTGCTGAGAGTCTTCGTGAAGAATTGAAATATTCTCGAATGATCGATGGATTTTTACAGAACGCCCTTTCACTGACTCCCGGACAGATGGTCTGGCAGATTATGCGGTCGCCTTCTTATACAGTACCCAAATTTTTTGTGTCGAGTGGGTGGGCTTGGTTAACGAAGTGTAGATAACGAGTAACCTCTCTCCATCGTCATTGCGAATCCCTACTTCAAAATTTCCCGTTTTCCAACATGGTTGGCGGCACTAATGATGCCTTCTTTTTCCATTTGATCAACAATGCGGGCTGCACGGTTGTACCCTATTTGCAAATGGCGTTGAATAAAGCTGGTTGACACTTTCCCTTCGCTTAGGACTAAATCAAGGGCCTGGCGGTACAGGTCATTGCCGCCACCTTTAGTCTCTTCATTCCCTGATTCAAAGGTATTATCTTCATCTTCGGTGATGCTTTCTAAATAGCTTGGCTCGCCCTGCAATTTTAGGAATTTGACAATCCGTTCAACCTCTTCGTCCCTAACAAAGGGTCCATGCACGCGGCTGATACGACCACCACCAGCCATATAAAGCATATCACCTTGGCCCAGCAATTGTTCGGCCCCTTGTTCACTTAAAATGGTGCGGCTGTCAATTTTAGACGTTACCTGAAAGCTGATGCGGGTGGGGAAGTTTGCCTTAATGGTACCCGTGATCACATCAACCGATGGACGTTGGGTTGCCATAATTAAATGGATACCGGCAGCACGCGCCATCTGTGCCAATCGTTGCACAGTCATTTCAATTTCTTTACCGGCCACCAACATCAAATCGGCCATTTCATCAACCACGATAACAATGTACGGTAACGGTTTAAAATCAAGGGGCTGGTTTTCAAAAATTGGTTTGCCTGAATCGGGATCAAAACCTGTTTGAACGCGCCTGATTAATAACTCACCATTCTTTTGCGCTGCAGCCAGACGGGTATTAAAACCATCAACATTTCGAACGCTCAGCTTCGCCATGGAACGATACCGGTTTTCCATTTCCTTCACCGCCCATTTCAAGGCTACCACGGCTTTCTTCGCATCAGTCACCACAGGTGCTAACAGGTGGGGGATATCATCGTAAATTGACAATTCCAACATCTTTGGGTCGATCATAATAAACTTGCAACGATCAGGGGAAAACTTATACAGCAACGATAAAATCATCGTATTGATCGATACGGACTTACCCGATCCTGTTGTCCCTGCCACCAACAAATGGGGCATACGGGTTAAATCAGCAATACTGGGTTGACCACCAATATCTTTACCCAAGATTAACGGCAGACCTTTGTCTAGCTGTTGGTATTCGGGGCTGGATAACAGCTCACGCAAATAAACAGTTTGGCGATGTGGGTTCGGCAATTCAATACCAATAACATTTTGACCAGGGATAACAGCAATACGGGCCGATAGCGCGCTCATCGATCGGGCAATGTCATCAGCCAGCCCAATAACCCGGGATGTTTTAATACCAGCCGCTGGCTTTAATTCATACATGGTCACCACAGGGCCTGGCCTGATGTTAACAATTTCACCGCGAACACCAAATTCCTCAAGCACAGCCTGCAACTGTTGGGAAGATGCTTCTAAACTTTCTTGGCTCAGCGCTTTGACGGTTTTGGCGCTGGCTGGGTCTAACAAATCCAACGTGGGAAGTTGGTATTCATCGGATGATCCGCGGCTGGCCAGGACTTCTTCTGCTGTGGGGGTGGGTGCAGTCTTTTTGCGGGAAGGTTGTGGCTTTTCTAAGGCTTCTTCCTCATAGAAAGGCTGATCAATTTGTTCATCTGAAACAAAAGGTTCAGCTGGTTTAATGAAAGTGGGCTCTAAGTTTTTATGACCTTTTAACCAAGGGGGGGTATCTTTAGATCTTTTTTGAAGCGATGCGATACCTTTTTTGAAAAGCATACGCCGCGCTAAGCTGTTTATTTTTTTGACAATCGTTATGCTAAATACGACAGCATGCTTTAGATGCACCCATGATAGGCCAGCGGCATACCAGGCTAAGGCTATGGACACTATCCCCAAGACCCATAAAAAAGGTTTGAAAAAAACAACGATTGCCCAGGCATGAAACACAGAATACAACGCGTTTGCAAGCAGGTACCCGACAGCGCCCCCTGCATGCAGAATTTTGGAACCTTTCAAGGGTAAACAACCATTGAGAAACACACCAAAACCGATAACAGATATAAGGCCTATCACGACGCGAACAGATCGAACAGTGAAATCAGGCTGTCGCCATAACTTCCCCCCCCAACACGCAATAATGAAAAAGGCTAAACAGCCAGAGTATCCAAACAGTTGCGCAATCACATCCGCAATAAGGGCGCCCCCGTGACCCAGCCAATTGGTAAGGGTATTGGGGTTGGTTGCAGTATTTAAAGACGCGTCATAAGGGTTATAGCCAAAAAAGCATATAAGGCTGATCACAGTGATAACCAGCAGGCACAACCCCACCAGCTGCTTAAAGCTTTTCCTTAGAAAAGCCTTGGCGGCATTCGGTAAAAATTGACGGGATGAACCAAAAATCATTCAATAAAATATTAATAACGCAATGTGTCGTGTTTATAGCATAAACTCAGACAATATGAAAATGCTGGTTTTCTGGCGGATATTTTTTATAATTGGTATACGAACTTGTTACATTTGAAATGACGCCCTTAATAACATATAAAAAATGCGCAGTTTACATACGCAAGGTTTACTTCTCCTTCCTTACCGTTTAATATACGTAACTTATCTCCCTCTTTTAGGAACATGAATGTCAAAAGAAGATCTCATTGAATTTAGTGGCATTGTTATGGAATTACTGCCGAATGCAACGTTTCGCGTCAAACTGGATAATGAACATGTTATTCTGGCCCACACCTCAGGTCGTATGCGTAAAAACCGTATCCGTGTTTTGGCGGGTGACCGTGTGACTGTTGAAATGACGCCTTATGACCTTACCAAGGGGCGCATTACTTTCCGACAAAAGTAACATATCTGTATGAAACTTTTTAAATTTTGCTGTGCGGTTGCTGGCCTTTTTGTGTCTTTAACCTATGCGTGGGCTGATTCTGTCAACCCTCAGACATTAAGGATTGAGGACGCCTTTGTCGTTTTTTACCAGGGCGAAACACCAGGTGCTGGCTATATGATCATTCGTCAAATGACAAATGAAGATGACCAGCTTTTGTCGGTGCGTTTGGCTGATCAACAAAATAGCTGCGTTAGAATTGAATTGCATGACCACGTCAGCGAAAAAATTGATGGTCATGATGTTAAAAAAATGGTGGCATTGGCAGCCGTTACTGTACCCGCGGCATCTGGCAATGGTCCTGGTTTGGTGGCGTTTGCCCCTGGTGGTAAGCATTTAATGCTGTATGACTTTCCTAAATCTTTGAAAGAATCAAAAAAGATAACCTTGATTTTGACCTTCAAAAAGGCAGGGGAAATGGCTGTAGACTTTGAAATTCGGACCCCTTCAACGCTCGCTGCAAAAAATGACAATAAAAATAACTGCGGGTGTTGCCATCATAAGGATTGACCTTTTCTAAGTTTCTATTATAAATTTTTGTATGTCCTATGGCGGGTGTAGCTCAGTTGGTTAGAGCGCCAGATTGTGGATCTGGAGGTCGCGGGTTCAAGACCCGTCACTCGCCCCACACTTAATTGCTTTTTTTAAAGTAAAAGCCCTTCCGTTAATATTTTGTAAACTTCTTTAGACTACTTATTATAAGTAGGGGGTAGTCAATCGTGGTCTATCTCTATGAGTAAAGGAGTTTAGTCATGACGTTTTTCTCAAAAAAAGTATTTTCCTTACTAGACCTGCTGCGTAAGTCGAGGCAGTTGGCTCAAAGAAGCTGACAGATCCCATTTCCCCATTTTTGTTTAGGCTATAGCGAATCCATTTTTGAGATTGACGATTCCAGCGATGATTTTG
>CAIVFQ010000069.1 GCA_903905285.1 uncultured Alphaproteobacteria bacterium | reverse complement strand
TCGCTCTCACAAAATTTACATTTCGCCATAACTAGGCCCCTTCCTTCTAAAAAACCTCAGGGCATTATATCAAAAACTATCTATGGTTAAAAGTCTCCTTTTTTCAAGAGGATTTTTGCATTATTGTCGCCTGAGTCTTTTTTGATGGGGAGAGTTGATCTTAAGGTCTCTTTAGTCAATCTATTAATTTCTTTAAGGCCGATATAATCACCACCGTTTTCTTCTTCAAAATGAATTTTTGCACCGATCTTCCATTTTCTGTCTTGCTGTGTTTGAACACTATGCGCTATCTTGTTAGGTGAATGATTGCACGCAGACAATAAAATTATGGTCAATAATAAAATTATACTCAGTTGAATTTTATTATTTCTCATAAAATCTCTCATTTCAATTTCTTCGTAAACACAGTACAAGATCATCGTCGAGTGGGCAACTGTCTCCAGGGATGGTCGGCTGGTAGTTGTAAGTAACACCTTGACCATCTGGGATATAGCCGCGTTTTTTCAAAACTCTTTGCCTGTCAGAATTCTTAAGCTTTCCTTGAAAAAAAATCTCTTTTTTATGGTCGTTAACCTGACATTAACTTTTATGTGCTATTTTTTTAGGGTGGTTGGGAGGGGGAAGGCCATCCCAGGTACACACAGGGGGCTTTTCTAAAAAACCCAATCACGCACCCGACATATTCGGGGGCAACTAAACCACCACCATCAGAATAACAACAAAAGATTAACAAATTCTGAAGTTAGGACATAGAGCTGCTGCGCAAGTAAATTTCCAGTCATCTTGATCGAAGCGTGGCCATCCAGGAAAATCTCTGGATCGCCACGTCGCCTACGGCTTCTCGCGATGACGACAAGTTTCCGTGATGACGTTAAAAGACTCACGCAGCAGCTCTCATGAATCTAAAAGATTTGATATTGCGTTAAGCAATCTCTTTAGCCTTATTCCAATACCCTAATAACGTCTCAAGGGGTTGTCCGTGAAGACTTTCCAAGCCATCCGCTTTTACCAAAGCCACAACCGTATCAAACCGCTTTTGAAACTTGGTATTATTCTCAGCCAAAACCTCGACAGGATTTAACTGGCAAAAAACAGCTAAAGAAATTGTTGCGTTTACCAAATCACCAATCTCTTCCTTTAAGTTTTCTTGGTCACCGTTCGTCCAGGCTTGTTTAACCTCGTCACATTCACTGTGAATTTGTTCCAAGACTTGATCAATATTATCCCAAGACAAACCAAACGCGTTCGCTGTTTTTTCTTGTTGCACGACAACTGCTATAACGTCTTGTTTAAGTAAGCTCATCTTAAAAATCCTTATTTCGAAATCTACCAAACAATACGCTTTTTAAGCTTCCCATGAAAGGTAATTTGCTTTTATCATAAATTAACAACTATTTCATCTTTTTGAAAACGCGTTTGAAGCATCCTCCCTCGCAAAAACTCACTCCCCTCATAATCGGCGCTATTGGTGTCGTTTATGGTGATATTGGCACCAGCCCACTTTATACATTGAAAGAATGCTTTCATCATGGTCACCTTCCGGCTGAGCCTCAAGCCATCATGGGCGTCTTATCTTTAATTTTTTGGTTATTAGTCGTACTCGTCAGCTTGAAATATATGGCTGTTATTTTGCGTGCTAACCATAATGGTGAAGGGGGTATTCTTGCCCTATCCACCTTGGCCCATCGATCTGCGAAGTCAAACCATAAACCTTTAATCGTCGCCTTAGGCATACTGGGAATGGCTTTGTTTTACGGTGATGGCGTCATCACCCCTGCCATATCAGTCTTAAGCGCCTTAGAGGGGGTCAGTGTCGCAACCCCCTATTTGAATCACCTGATTGTACCCATTTCTGTTGGTTTGCTGGTTGCATTATTTCTCGTACAACGCTGGGGAACGGGGCGTATTGGGAACTGGTTTGGCCCTGTTATGATTGTGTGGTTTTTGGTTATTGGCTTTTTGGGGCTGATTCAAATTCTAAAAACACCAGGCGTTCTTTATGCTTTAAACCCCATTTATGCCGTTAAATTTTTCACCCACTATCATAAATTCAGCCTTGTTGTTTTAGGCGCCATTGTTTTGGCCGTTACCGGTGCCGAGGCCTTGTACGCTGACATTGGTCACTTCGACAAGAAATCCATCCGTATCAGTTGGTTTACCCTCATCTGGCCCATGCTTATTTTAAATTACTTTGGTCAAGGGGCCTTGTTATTAGAAACCCCCGCAGCGATTAGCAACCCCTTTTATTTATTAGTTCCCACTTGGGGTGTTTACCCAATGGTGGTTTTGGCAACGATCGCCACGATTATTGCTTCACAATCGGTTATATCAGGTGTTTTCTCTGTCACTTGGCAAGCGATTCAATTGGGCTATCTTCCCCGTATGCGTGTCGTTCATACGTCTAAACATCAACGGGGACAGGTTTATTTGCCCTTGGTTAGTTATTTGATGCTGTTCTTAACGGCGGGGTCAGTCTTTGTTTTTCAAAAATCAACGTCCTTGGCCGCTGCTTATGGGTTATCAGTAACAGGTATCATGTTCATCACAACACTGTTAACGGTAGAATTATCACGCACATATTGGGGTTGGTCTTGGCTCAAAGTATCAGCTGTTTTTGGTGGGTTGTTGTTAATAGATGGAATTTTGTTCGGCGCCAATCTTCTTAAGATTATAGAAGGCGGATGGTTCCCCATTCTGATTGCTCTTATCGTTTATACCATTGTCACTGTTTGGAGAAAGGGCCGTAAGGCCTTAACCTTTGACCATCACCCACAACCATCCCTGGCTGAATTCATCCACTTTGTTCGACTCACCCCCCCTGCCCGCACCAAAGGCGTCGCTGTTTTCATGGGCAATGATCCTGAGGCAGTTCCAGCGGCTTTCTATGTTCATTTTAAACATACCCCTGTCTTGCACGAGACCGTTTTCTTTTTGTCAATTGTGACGAAAACCATTCCCAAAGTTCACCCAGCCGAACGATTAAAAATCATTCCCTTGGCAGAGGGTGTGTATCAGGTTATTGCCTTCTATGGATTTACTGAAGTCCCCAACTTAAGGTATATTCTGGCCAATGTTTATAAGAATTTACCCACTTTTGATATTGAGAAAACCACGTTTTTCCTGACACGTAACGTACCTGTTTTCACTAAGGGGTCTTATTTAAAACGTTGGCGCGAGCATTTATTCATTTTTTTGATGCACAATGCCATGAACGCAACGCAATATTTTAAAATTCCCCATAATCGGGTGGTTGAGTTAGGGATACGATTTAAAACTTTTCTTTAACTAAAATTTTATTTTTATTTTCTATAATTAAGAAAAGTATTCTTTCTAAAAACCTTATGTTTTTTTTCGTTCAGTTATTGGTGTTCTGTTGGTTAGGAGGGGTTTCTCCTCTTATGGCTCAAAGCAAAACCACAGAATTAAGAAGTTGCTGGGATTTTTGGGATCCTTATCAATATGAAATTCATCAAGAAGGTCAAAAACCCATATTAGAAGGCCTTGACATTAAGTTGGCCAAAAAAATTGCCCAAATAGCTGGCATGGATATTTCGTATGAAATATTGTCCCGGGCTGACCAACTGAAAGCCTTGAAAGAAGGGACAAAAGACTTGGCTAATGGATCTTTATACTCTGCAGAACGGGCTGAATTTTGCCACTATTCCATTAGTTATCGCCACGAACAAAGAGCGTTGTTTTTTTGCGGAGCAATCCTATATCCATTCAGTTCAAAAGCATTGATGAAACGCTAGCTCAATTTAAGAAAAAAAATTCCGTTTAGGGGTGACACCTGGCGCATACTACCCTGATAAAAAAGTTGGTGACTGGATTAAAGATCCTGATAATCAAGATCAAATTGTTCAAGCAAGAGATGACCTTATCCACTTAAAAAATCTTCTGGCAGGAAAAATTGACGGCTTTATTGCTGATCGACTTTCAGGAGCAACTAATGTTTGGCGAACGCGTAATGGCAATAAAGTTACCGAAAGGGCTGCTGAGGAAAAGATTCCTGTTTATTTTATTTTTAGCAAAAAAACAGTTTCTTTAGAAACAGTTGAAAAATTTAACAAGGCGATTACAGAATTACAAAAATCGTCTGACTATAAGGAGATCGTCAGACACTATTTTCACCCCGTTATTTTATTACAAACAATTGATTCGAATTGGTTTCGATTAGTAGAATATTTGGGAATCTTTGCCTTCTCTATCTCTGGCCTGGTTATTGCCTATCGAAATTCATCCACCCTGTTTGGTGCCTTCCTCTTTGCGCTGTTACCGTCCATTGGCGGCAGCATCATTCGGGATGTTGTATTTCAAAGAAAACCCGTGGGAGCGTTAAAATCACCGGTTTATTTGGGCATTATCATCGCAACAGTTTTGGTCGGTCATCTTATTTTATGGCTTTACGATTTCTATAAATACCGTTCACGAAAAGAACAGGTCGTTTCTGAAGAAACAGCGATAAAAAGACAACGGATTTTCACCAACATCTTAATGCTTTGTGATGGCTTGGGCCTGGCTGCCTTAACCGTCAGTGGCGTCGTTGTATGCGTCGTTGTTAAAATTGAACCGCTATGGCTATGGGGGGGGGTTTTTTGCCTTTTTAAGTGGGGCTAGTGGCGGAATTTTGCGCGATCTCTTAAGCCAAGATGGTAAAATTTCCGCCCTTAATTCCAACACAATTTATCCGGAAATCGCAGTTATCTGGGGATTAATATTGTCTGCTTTTATAACCTATCAATCCACAAATTTGGATCCTGAACCTTTGTATTATGCCGTCATTGCAACAGTTATTGGTGCCTTTGCAGCACGCATCTGTTTTTATTATTTTAATATTTCGAACATTCATTTCGGACGTGGGAATCATCAATCAAAATAATTATTTTTAAATTTTTGAGACTTTTAACTAAAGATAGCATCATTAAATTTTAGGGTTTTATTGACGTGGACGGCGGCGAAGATGGCGATTGTGATATCGACCATTTGAAGGGACCTTGATACCGTTACTGTTCTTCGACGGAATCTTGC
>CAIVFQ010000068.1 GCA_903905285.1 uncultured Alphaproteobacteria bacterium | reverse complement strand
TGGCTAATAAAAATTTAAAAGCATCCGATCTTTTTGATCACGATCCTGTGGCCCGCAAGCAAAGTTTCGATCATCCTCAATTTGGGACCACTTTTGGAATTAGTGTTTTTCCAGTTTCTAATTTTGTGAAAGATTCTCATGATAGGCAAGAACAATGGAAGCCGGGCTCTGGATATTATCGTAACGTAGTTCTTCGACAAGAAGGAATTGATACGTATCAAGTTTATAAAAAAATGGATCACCTTTACCGCGAAAATCATCCTGATATTGCCTGTAAATATGAAACTCTTATGGCAAAAGATGAGCCCAGTATACCTTTGACTACGCATAGTATCTGGTTCACAAATTTATCTTCGCCGGTTGAATTAACAGACAGAGGTAAATTCATCGAATGGTTTACATATTCTTGTGGTTTGCACAAGAAGGATAAAGGATGGACACATTACCTTTGGGTTCAAAAAAGGGACAAATTGCCAAAGACCATTGCGGCGTTGGAAGGTGCGGGTATTGAAATTAGAGAGCTGGAAAGCTTAGGAACAGAAGAAGACTTTCAGGGACTAAAGCGACATGTTTATCACGAAATTTCTGAATCAAAATTTGGTCGGGCGGCAGACATTTTTCGGTATATTGTCTTGCACAAGTTTGGTGGAATTTACCGAGATATAGATTATGTTTTTACGCGTCCCCTGACAGGGCCGGCTTTAGCTTATGATTTCTTCACGGGTATCGAGCATGCTTATTCTTACCCTTGCAATGCTTTATTCGGGTGTCGTCCTGGTCATCCCATTCTGAAGAAAACCTTAGAAATTGTGTCTCGCAACCTTGATCCAGAAAAGGCACCAGCCTATGTTAAAGAGTCCTTAAAGGTTGGGGGAGAGCTTTTATATACCCTTTGTTTAACAGGGCCTATCGCTTTCGGTGTGGCTATCAAAACGACTCTACAGGCGTTGGGGCCAACAGCTTTTGGACTTCCCATCAAGGTACAATCTGATGGTCGTCAAGACCGGAATATCATTATGCCTCCCGATGTCTTTTTTGATATAAAAGATGGAAGGACACGTTGTTCATTTGGTTGGCATGCTTTTGCGGGAACTTGGTTAAAATCTGAGTTTGGCAGTAAGGGATAAAGCCTTTTGAAAGGGATTCTAAAGATTAAAATTCTCGCCCAAATAAAGACGGCGTACCTCAGCATTTTCGACGATTTGCTGAGGGGTGCCCTCCATTAACACTTTTCCGCCTGCGATAATGTAAGCACGGTTAACGATGTCTAAGGTTTCTCTGACGTTATGGTCGGTAATAAGAATGCCAAGCCCCAGCGTTTTTAAGTGGGCGATTAATTCACGAATTTCACCCACAGCAATGGGGTCAATACCAGCCAAGGGTTCATCTAATAATAGAAATTTTGGTGACCGAGCCAAGGCACGCGCGATTTCGACACGTCGCCTTTCACCCCCTGATAAAGCCAGGGCAGGGGACTGACGCAGGTGACTGATGGCAAATTCATCAAGCAAGGCATTAAGGCGTTGTTCCCGCTTTTCTGGGTCTTTTTCGGCCAATTCTAAAACCGCAAGAATATTCTGTTCGACGTTTAATCCGCGAAAGATAGAGCTTTCTTGGGGTAAGTAGCCAATTCCCAACCGCGCCCGTTGGTATAAAGGCATTGCGGTAATGTCTGTATCGTTCAGATAAATACGCCCTCTGTCAGCTTGAATAAGGCCGCTTATGATAGAAAAACATGTGGTCTTCCCCGCTCCATTGGGTCCCAAAAGACCAACGGCTTCGCCAGCCTGCACATTCAGGTCAATACCTTGCAAGATGGGTCGTTTGCCAAAATTTTTGAAGATTTTTTGTGCACTAAGTCGTTGGGCAGAGGACGGAGACGTTGCGGGCATACTTAATCCTGTAAACGGTTAGGCATCAAAACTGCCTGGACTGTATCAGACTTGTCCTTACCTGTCACATTATAATAGTCTAACTCCAGATTGGCCGTTGCTTTCTGACCCTCAATGGTACTTCCCGCCTTAGTCAGAACGACCTTTCCATCACACGTAATGATATTTGTTTTGCAATCATAGGTACAGTGCTCCGCTCTTATACTGAAATCTTCCTCTTGAAAATAAACATTCCCCTTGGCCTCGATGGTATCAATAGCTTGAGATGACTGTTGATCCGATAAATCAGAGAAATTCACTTGGAAATAGTCCGCTGTTAAAGTCTGCGTGCGGGGTAGGGGGGAGGTTTTTGAAGGGGGACGAGTTCGGATGGCATGGGCGTCACCCTTAACATGAGATTGGTTTTTTTTAGGCTCATAATGCATTTCTCTGCCTTTAACAACGAAAGAGGGCTGAGGGGCCTTTGGAGAGGCATAGCCCATATTGATCCCTGTAAAGACAATCAAGCAAAGAATGATGCCAATCATTTTTAACTATGGGCCGTCAATTCAGGGGTGCCTAAGAAAACAATGTGTTGGCCTTGTTCCAAAACCTTAAACCCGTTAGCTTTTATTTTGGCTTGCTTATTGTGGCCCTCTACAAGTTCGTTATTATGGGCCGTGCCTTCGTCAAAGTTGATAATGGCTGTATGGGTTGTTAGTTGAATGCCATTGGTATGTTCAAGGTATACGTGCCCTGTTAGGTTCATTTGCTTGCTGGTTTGATTGTAAAGGCCTTGATCGCCTTTCATCTTAATTTGTTCACCGTTGGCAAGATGCAGGGTGATTTCTATTTGGTGTAATAAAATTTCCTGTGTAGAAATTTGCTGCCCTGTTTGTGACGTTATGACGAATGGACGGTTTTGTTTATCAATACTTGTGAAGCACAAGACATTTGCTTGATTGGCCGCCAAACGGGTTGGTTTATAAGATCTTAAGGCATCCGTGCTTTTTAATGGCCAAAAGAAGATACACCCCAGCAAACTTAGGCTAATCATTACTAAGAAGTATTGTGTTAAGACAACGCGGCGTTTAAAAATCATTTTGCATCCGTTTCTATAACCAATATATGATTGTACACTTCTAACACGAACAATTCAGAAATACAAACAACCTAAGCAGCTTTGGCGCTAGCTTCTGCCTCATTTTCTAAATATTTTAAAAACTGTTCGGGATCTTTACTGCCTTTGTCTCCAGTGAAAAGGGCGCTATATTCACTGCGATGAGCCAAAAGCTGGCTTATGGCTTCAAATAAGATATCAAAAATGAACAGTTTTCCGTCTTTTTTTACAGCTTTCCAATAAACTTTGGCCGGCTCAGAGCCGGGCGTATCATTAAAAGAAAAAAGTGTTTTTACCTGCATAGTGCCATCATTTTGTTTGCTTGCAGATTCAATTTTATGAGTGGTGTTTCTAAAAGTGTTTACCAGTTCAGGTGTTGAATAAACACGAACCAACCGTTTTTTATAAAGCTGATGAAATTTTTCTTTTTGCTCAGGACTGAACAACCGACCGTGACTTCCTAAAACAAAATTAGCGATTTCTTTTGTTGTAAAATTACTTTCCAGCAACTCACCAAATTCATCTTGTTTTGCGTCTTTCTTGTTGGCAACTTCCATGCCTTGTTTGATAAGACCTTCGACAAAAGCTTTAGCTTCTTTTTCAGTTGGCATCACAACAGTTGAAGCCTGTAATGCCCCTAACAACGCAACGCTTAAAATAAAGGTGCAGAAAGCAAGAAATAAGACGGTTCTTTTTGTCGTTGTTGTGAACATTTTATCGATCCATTTATTAAGTCAGTTTTTAAAATATTAATTATATAGTATTTTTCTATTAGGTTAATAGACAAGTTTCAGATTGTGTGATAGTCAGGTGGATATGGCAAGAGCATATACGTTAGACCTACGGAAAAAGGTTATGTCTTTTGTTTCCCGAGGTGGG
>CAIVFQ010000067.1 GCA_903905285.1 uncultured Alphaproteobacteria bacterium | reverse complement strand
GGAACCCCATGGGAAGACATATCCAAAGACTGAAAGGTTTTGGGGTACAGGGAGAATTGTGTTGTGGTTGTGTGGCGGGGAGGGACGTTGCAGCGGATTCGGGGAGGGCCCCACAAGGGCGCATTATGTCCGGATGAAGGGATCGATAGAATCTCAATTCTTATAATTTAATCCACAAAAATCGTCTTTGCCTTTTTCATGAGGTCGCTTCGTGCAAGGGGGGTACAAAAGGTGTTGTTTTTTAGGTTTAAACAAGGGATGATAAGGGTATACCTGGTCATGTAATGATTCATCTATATGAACAACGCTTTTTTAATCTGTTTTTGTTGTGATTGCTTAAATTTGTACTAGTTACCTATTTTTCTATTTAAGCAATGCGGAGTTTTGTTCATGTCTATGAAAACTTTTACCGGATGGATTTCCGGTGTTATTATTATAATCACCTTTGGGTTTTATTTCTTCCATAAATCTGTCAGCGTTTCTTCTAATAAACCGATTGTCGTTATTTCACAAATTATTGATCACAATACCTTGAACACGGTTCATAAAGGGTTGGTCGATGGGTTGAAAGATGAAGGGTTTATCGATGGGGAAAATATACAAATCTTTTATGAAAATGCCCATGGAAACTATACCCTTTCCAAGCAAATTGCCGATAAGTTTATTTCTATGAACCCAGCCGTTATGGTCGGGTTGTCAACTCAATCGGCGCAAAGTTTTTTAAACGCCAGCCTTAGTAAAAACATTCCCTTAGTCTTTTCAGCGGTGACTGATCCCGTTGCGGCTAAGCTATCTGGTGCAACTGTTACGGGCGTTAGTGACTTTATGTCAGCCGAGCCACAGCTTGAACTATTTTTAAAACTGTTACCGAATCTAAGAAAACTGGGTGTTTTATATAACCCCAGTGAAATCAATTCGGTTAGCTTTATTGAAAAATTTGAACAGGTTGCCCTTAAAAAAGGTATAACTCTTGTGCGGGCGGCTTTAAATTCAACGGCCGAAGCCACAGCGGTGACAGCAAGCTTAATTGGTAAAGTTGATGCCCTCTATTTCCCTAATGATAATACGGCCATGGCGGCGGTTAAGGCCATTGTGGCGGTGGGTTTGAAACACCGCTTGCCTGTATTTGCCAATGATACTGCATCAGTAGAACAAGGGGCCGTTGCTGCCGTTGCTTATGATCGTTATGAAATGGGTAAAATAACAGCTGCTGTGGTTGCAAAGATTCTAAAAGGCCACAGCCCGGCAACGATACCTGTTATTTATGATGCGGCTACGCAGGTTGTTATGAATAAGGCCAGTGTTCAAAGCTTAGGCTTGCCCACGCCTGCTGACGCGCAGAACATTTCTTGGGTGGGTTAACTTTTTCTTAATTATTCTGACCTATATCTAATTTTTGTCATGTACATAAATTAAGGTGGAGAAGATAAATGAAGAAGAGATTCAATATTCTTATGCAGTTTGTATTTTTGGTGTTCTTATTAACATCGCGTGGTCATAGCTCTTGTGAGGTTACAGAGAAACAGGCAGGAATTCTTCGGAATCTAATCAAGGATAATGCTGAATTCGTTAGATCCACAAAACCAGCATTCTTTGAACCTTTCTTGGTGCACCAAGATCCCAGGGCAACAATTCTAACGTGTTGTGATTCTCGTCTTCATATGCATGCTTTCGACCTTACCCCCAAGAATGATCTATTTGTTGTTCGTTGCATTGGAAACCAAATGCAAACAGCCTTGGGGTCTGTTGAGTATGGTATTAATCACCTAAAGACTCCTGTTTTGATGATTATTGGCCATACGGGATGCGGGGCAGTCACAGCGGCTACGCAATCTGGAGAGATTTTTAAAATGGAGCTTCCCATAAGACGCGAATTGATTTCTATGGATTTAAAAATACGGAAAGAAAACCCAACAAAAGACGAAATTCAACGGAATATAGAAGAAAATATTCACGATCAAGTCTACTTTGCTTTAGCGCATTTCAAAGAAAAACCACTAGCCGAACTTATGGTTCTTGGGGCTCTGTATGATCTTCATAATGTTTACGGTGAAGGCAATGGTAAATTGATCCTGATCAATGCTCATGGAATAAAGAGGGCTAAGTAGGATCAGCAATAACGCGTGAAGACGGGCTTTCCAACACATTCATGGTGAAAGCCCAAGAAGGCGACGAGAACGTCATCTATAAGTTTCCGGTCTAAAAATTCTTCAATCCTAACTTGGCACCCAAACAGGTTTTTTATGTCTGGGGGCCAAGTTTATGGACCTACACTCACAGCTTTAACTAGCCACTTCGCACTTGGCCAGGGAACGGAGCAGGGCTCAAAGTCTGCCCTGAAGGGGGAAATGCGCTTTGTCCGAAAGAACCTTGTGGTAAAGGATATGACAAACTTGGTTGCCATGTTGTGGAGGGGGGAACTATAGAACGTGGTAAACCCCGTTGCCATGCTATGGGAGGATAAACTATTGTTTGCCCAATCGAACCAGGAAAAGGAGTCGGGACCGGTGTAGGATTCAAAGGCAGTCCTGAAGCCGGGAATGCGTTCTGCCCGAAAGAACCTTGTGGTAACGGATATGTCAAGCCTGGTTGCCATGCTGTGGGGGAAGAAACTATTTTTTGCCTAATCGAACCAGGGAACGGAGTAGGAACCGGAACGGGCTTCAAAGGCAGGCCTGAAGGAGGGAATGCCTTCTGTCCGAAAGGACCTTGCGGCAGACTAGAAAGAGGTAATCCTGATAGTGGCGCCGGGGCAGGATAAACTATTGTTTGCCCAGAAGAGCCTTGTATTGAACAGGGGCAGGAGCAAGGAAGCGGCACAGAACTCGAAGGTATAACCGGTGCTTTGGTGGTCTGCACTGGTGCTGGTGGGGTTGGCTGGGGTAGTCCCGGTTGTGATGCTGCAGAGGGAAAGATTCTTTGTACAAATATGTCTGAAAGTTTTCGTGCCAAAATGTAAGCATTTGGCATAACAGGTTGTGCTGCAAAGGCTGCTATCATGCCATTATAGGCAGCTTGGAAGGAAATTGTGTCATCACTGCTGTGGATGATGGACCATAGCAGAGCTTTTCTCATAGAGGTTGCTGTTGTTTGCACAATATCTACCGTAAGAGAACTTCCGCCTATTTCTTTAGCAGAATCGACCAGTGCGTCGTAAAAAATGCTTGTAAACAGCTGAGATACGTAGTGCGGCTCGTTTGAGAGAAGATCTTGAATACTCATATTCTCGTCCAAATTCCTCAGGCCTTTGGATCTTCCCCCAGAAAGCTTACCCCACTGTTCGGCCATCTGTGCAACAAAGTTTTTATCTGAATGCAAATCTCCGCCCGTTTCGTTTAGCCATCTCTCAACAAGATTTTTTTGACTTAGCGTGTATAAGAGAGAGCTTAGATCTGAAAAGGCTTCGTGAAAAGTTAAGGAAGGGGTGATTCCCTTCAGGAAATTAGGCTTTAATACATCCAATACCGCGTGCCCTGCTTCGTGAGAAATAACTTCTGCAGATTCGCCCGCACTTATTATCGTTCCATTCAGCCCTGAAAATTTAAAAAATCGAAGCGCTCTTTTTCCTGTACTTTGAAGAGGCTGATAAAAAGCCTGGTCAGTGGTTATATTTGCAATCTTTGTATTGGCATGAGGGTAAATGTACAAGGGGGTTCTGCTGTCCCACCGTCTCACGGCCTCGTCTATCCTAGTATCTGCAGTAAATTGACTTTTGAGGGCGTTCAACGTACTTTCCCACATCTTATGAACTGAATACACTGTTGCAAAAGCTGATATTGCATTAAATGCTTCAGTACCCGTTTGGAGTGTCCCGATATCCTTCAGAAGAACAAAAGGGTTTTCCTGAGCGGTCATCGTAAGAAAATCTTTATTGCTCGGTCCATCGCTGAGTTCACCATCAAACATAATATCGCGAATCCAAGGGTTGAGAGGGTCTTGCTGATATGCCCGCAGAATTCCATTATATGCAAGCAATTGTCTGTCATTATGCAGAGGCAATTCGCTCGTATTATTCGAAGGTAGATCGGTTGTATTGTGCATTATGGAAAACCCACTGTGGTTTTGAGCATTGGGCACAAGAGAGCCTACAGAACCAAATCCCCACAATAATAGACCTTCTGCGTAAGTTGCATTTTAGGTAAAATAGTGAGAGTTTTGAGGGAAAACCGACCAAGGTAGTTCCCTC
>CAIVFQ010000066.1 GCA_903905285.1 uncultured Alphaproteobacteria bacterium | reverse complement strand
CTCCGATATTATTTTGCTTGACGATTTTATGCCAACATTTGAGCAAGTATCTCAAAAATTCGAAAAATTTTTAATGATAAGCAGTCGTTGGAATATGGATATTGAAGCAATCTTACCTCTTGAAAAGCAAGAAGATCGTAACCAATTAAAATATCAAGCAACCCAAGAACATAATATGTACCCAGCTGCGGGGAGTGATTTTTTCGTTTTTGGTAAAGAAATGTATAAAGACATGCCAGCTTTTTTGAAAGGTAGAGGGTTTTACGATAATTGGTTGATCTATCAGGCGAAGAAAGAAGGAGCGAAAGTTATTGATGTAACATCAGATGTCATTGCTGTGCACCAAAACCACGATTATGCCCATATTCAAGGAATGACTGAGCAAGACCGCACAATTAATTTTGCGCGCATTGAACAAGGAAAAAAGAATTTGGAATTGGCTGGCGGGCAAAAAAATATTTATACCAATTATGATGCTGATTATGTATTAGTTAACGGGCGGTTTTATTGTTCTTGGAATCTAAAATTTATCTTTAGGCGCCTTAAATCATCGATTAGACGTCTAAAGATACGTTTAATATCTCAGAAATAACGAGGGAAAAATGCTAAAAGTTTCGGTCATCGGGTTAGGGAAATTAGGGGCTCCTATGGCAGCGGTTTATGCTAGCAAGGGGTTTGACGTTATCGGTGTGGATAAGAATCCGGCCTTTGTTAACGCCGTTAATGAGGGCAGGGCACCTGTCGAAGAGGACCGCCTGCAAGATTTTATTGATAAAAGCAAGGGAAGATTGTCCGCGACGTTAGACACGACTGAAGCTGTTAAAAATACCGATGTTACCTTTGTGATTGTGCCCACACCCAGTGGGCCAGATGGCAGTTTTACCAATAAATATGTTCTTGAATCCTTAAAGGAAATTGGCGCCGGCATTAAGAGCAAGTCAGGCTATCACCTGGTTGTTATTACCAGTACGGTCATGCCTGGATCTACCGATAGTGAAATTCGCCAAGTATTAGAAAAGCACGCTGACCGTCCGCTGGGCGAGACGTTGGGGCTATGCTATAGCCCTGAATTCATTGCTCTTGGCACAGTGATTCGCGACATGTTGAATCCTGATTTTTTCCTGATTGGGGAAAGTGATAAAAAAGCAGGTGATATGTTGGTTTCTGTTTATAGCCAAGCCTGTGATAATCAGCCGCGCATGGAACGCATGAATTTTGTGAACGCTGAACTGACAAAAATTTCCGTTAATACCTTTGTGACTACCAAAATTTCTTATGCGAATATGCTATCGGATCTTTGCGATTATCTGCCCGGCGCTGATGTTGATGTGGTAACCCAGGCCATTGGCTGCGATAGCCGCATTGGTCATAAATACCTGAAGGGTGCTGTGGCCTATGGAGGCCCTTGTTTCCCACGGGACAACGTGGCCTTTTCCCGTTTGGCGGAAATCATTGGTGCTAAGGCTGATCTGGCCGTGGCAACCGACACCATCAACCGTCATCAAAAAGATCGCGTTCTGACGATTATTGATCAGTTAGGGTATCAACCCAAAACGATTGGTATTCTAGGTTTATCTTATAAGCCTGGCACTGCTGTTATCGAAGAATCACAAGGCATTGCCTTGGCAGCCAGCTTAAAGAAAAAGGGGTTTGACGTGGTTGTTTTTGACCCTATGGCCATGGCCCCTGCGCAAGCCGTTTTAGGGGAACATGTTACCTATGCCGCCTCAGCAGCAGATTGTGTAAAAAACAGCGATGCTCTTGTCATCATGACCGCTTGGCCAGAATTTTCCGAGATTCCAACATCTTTATTTGAGGAAAAACCTGCTGTTTTTGCGGTTATTGACTGTTGGCGCATTTTAAAGCCACAAACTCTACCATCGAAAGCAACCAGTATTCATCTTGGGCGTGGTGTGTTAGCCCAATTAATTGAGGCTAAAGAACGCCATGTCGCGACCAGATAATTCCCCTTTAAAAATCACCCCCGTTATTCTATGCGGGGGTTCGGGGACACGCTTGTGGCCTTTGTCGCGCAGTTTGTACCCGAAGCAGTTTTACCCTTTAGTCGGGGATGGCAGCCTTTTTCAGCAAACCTTAAGCCGCGCCAATAACCCTGAGATTTATGGTGCCCCTATTGTTGTTGCGAATCGACATCACCAGTTCTTGGTTGAAAAAGACCTTCAGGTCGTTGGGTTAAAAGGTCAGCTTATTTTAGAACCCTGCGCCCGTAACACAACGCCAGCCATCACCTTGGCCGCCTTGGCAGCGATACAAAAAGACCCAGACGCCGTATTGTTGAACATGCCTTCTGATCATTTGATTGAGCCCATCGACGACTTTAATGCTTTCGTTCAAAAAGCCTTGCCAGCTGCCTTAGCGGGTGAGTTGGTTACCTTTGGTGTGACACCAACCCGTCCTGAAACAGGGTATGGCTATATTCAATATGACCTTGACGATATTGGTGTTGCAAAAAAGGTGCTTCGTTTTGTTGAAAAGCCTGCCGTAGAGAAAGCAAAAGAATATCTGAAGACGGGCGATTTTCTGTGGAACAGTGGTGTTTTCCTATTTCAAGCAAAGGCCTTTTTAGAGGCTGTTCAGACGTATGAACCTTTGATATTTGAGGTTTGCAACAATGCTTTAGTCTTGGCCAAAGATTCGCAAACATGGCTTGTCGATAAACAATCTTTCGAATCTTCTCCTTCTGTTTCTATTGATTATGGAATTATGGAACGCGCCAAGAATGTCAGAGTTGCCCCGCTTACCGTTCATTGGAACGATCTGGGCAGCTGGCAAGCGTTGTGGGAGGTTGATAACCGTGATAAGGACGGCAATACCATCATAGGTGATGTGGTCACCCACAATGTTAGTCAATCTTATATTCGATCTGAGGGACGCCTTGTTACGGTTGTCGGGCTAGAGGGGGTGATTGTTGTAGAATCGCAGGATGCGATTCTTGTAGCCTCTCAAACAGCATCGCAAGATGTTAAGCATATCGTCGACACTTTAAAACTTTCAGAACGGTCTCATACAAAGTCGCACGCCACTGAGGAAAGACCCTGGGGATCTTTTCAAAGTATTGATAAAGGCGAGCGATTCCAGGTGAAGCGCATTACCGTTAAACCCGGCCAAAAATTGTCTTTGCAAATGCATCACCATCGGGCGGAACATTGGATTGTTGTTAGTGGCACAGCCAAAGTAACCCGTGGCGAAGAAGAATTCATGGTCTTTGAAAATCAATCTATTTACATACCATGTGGCACAAAGCACCGCCTAGAGAACCCCGGTAAAATCGCCCTAGAGCTTATAGAAGTTCAATCAGGCCCTTATTTGGGCGAAGATGATATCATCCGTTTTGGGGACGATTACGGCAGGGCCTAATTTGAAAAGTCTAAAAAAATATTCTCAATGACAGCCAGCTGAAGCTGGCAGGTTGCTATCTAGACTGGAAGTCGCGGTCAATCTAAAGATAAGTTATGCAAATTATCTGTTTTGTGAGCATCTGTATGATTGTCGATGTAGTTATTGATGATCTCGTCACTG
>CAIVFQ010000065.1 GCA_903905285.1 uncultured Alphaproteobacteria bacterium | reverse complement strand
TCAGGGCTAGGAGTATTTTGGATAATTTAGACTCTGTTTGAAGGTCAAGAACCTCCATCAGCGCCCACACGATGCGGCGATTATTATGGGAATAAAGGGATAGAGCTTTTGCCTTAATTTGGTTTCGGTACCACGGTCTATCATCTCCAAGGTCGGAGACAATTTCACCCAAGCGATCTTTTGAGACGATTGGATAAATAGTATCCTCAATAATGCCACTGGGATTATCGATGGATTTCTTGGCCAGAATCAACAAAGTACCCATCTTCCCCTTAACGCGTTTGTTATCCAGCCTTAGAGCTTTATCAACAGCGTATTCTGCTTTGGTCAGAATGCGGTGAAAAAGTTTTAGAAGTAAATCCGTTAGCGTATCAGTCATGATTTGCTGGCGGATCACACAAAAAATAGCCAAATAAGCATGACGAAGGGGAACCTTGTATCGTTTTAAACTTGAAAGAGGGTCTGCCAAAACACGTTCATAGTATTTGAAAAGCAATTTGCGAGTGCCAATTAATTCAACAAAAGAGGAGATTTCTAGGAGTTTCAGATACTTATATTTTTGAATTTCATGAAGGATGGAAGCAATCTTCAGTTCCACCTGGTGTGATTTAAGATGAGCCAAGGTAATTGGATTGGTGTCATCTCTAGAGGACGGAGCTTTTGGTGCCGCGTTGGGGCTTTGTTTGGGTTCATCAATGGGAACCAATTTGTCCAATTCTTTTTTGGTGTGGGGTGATAAAACCCGCGAAATTTCCTCGAAGAATTCAGATTCAAATTGATGATGGGCCGTTGTCAGAAAACGGTTAATCTGCTTTTCGCTATAGGGTTCAATCTTTTGAGATTTCAGATAGGCATACGCTTGCTCAAGGGCCTGCTCCCCCGTCGGTGCCGTTGGAAAAATTACCGTTTTGCAGTGAACGATAAAATCAGCCAAATTCGTTTTATTAAAGTCTTTGAATTGGCAAAAACTCCGGATTTCATTTTTAAATCTTTTAACCGTTCTCGATGACGAATTCATTATTTTTGTCAGGTGATCTTTATTATTTTCTCCCTTTAAATTTAGCAAATTAGAAAACTCACACATAAAATTCGTACAAGGTCTATCTTCTTTGTTTGGAAATCGCCCCGTCTGTTGAAAGAATGCCAGAAGAACACCAAAAACAATTTGATTCTCAGGGCCTTTCTTTGATGCGATCAGCAACAGCGCTTCATCTGATAAGCCTGACATTTTTTTATCCATCAAAATAACATCCCATTGTGTTCGGCAGGTTACTTTTCCTCAGGAATATAAGGAATGACGCCTGCTTCATAGGCTGCTACTTTCATTTCATAAGGGGCTGTTCTAACATCAACAATACAGCCGTTAAAGGCCACCAAACACACCATGGGGTGATCAATCATTTTACTGGGAAGACACCATTTAGCATCCATTTGATGGATTTTAAACATTTCTCGGATAGATTTACTTTTTGAGCTGATGGTGCTTTGTCCTAAATCAAACCATTCACATAAGTTTCTTGAAGTCATATGGGGAGATTGGGACTTGTCGAACAGAAAATTCACCGTGCCAAGAGCATGGATAATGCCTGCCGCCCAGGTTTTTGTAGCCCCTGATAAAAAGGGTGACGGGCGTTTGCGAGCAAGTTTACCTGCCAGCTCAATACTCAATTGGAAGTATTCTTCATTGAGTTTCTCTTTACATAACGTGCTCATGATAGTGCATATGGTTTTAAAATTTTCACTGACATTATCTGGGACTTTTGGAAGGTTAAAATTTTCCACGATTCCATATCCTTTTTAAAAAAACTTTCAAGTTTCTGTGAGACGTTTTGATAAAGCCCGTTGGAAGAGGCACATTGATTTTCTAAGACTCAAAAACCACCTCTTCTATTTTAAACTCTTCGGGATCAAAGGACCCGCCCAACCACTCTATCCGATCCTTGTATTCTGGGTTGTCTGGATCTCGTATAATTTCTAGAAGATGTTCATAACCCCAAATTCCCCCGCAATCCTCCGGCGGACGGGCCCGTTCACCGGCAAGGCAAACAGGGTATTCTTTTCCAGGGTCAAGGGGGAGAATCTTCTCAAGGAGGATGGTGTGTTCCCAACTATCACCAAAATCATACTCATACAAAGCCTTTTTGTTTTGTTGAGAAAAATACGAAGAAAGTTTTTTCTTGCCTTCTTCAACAACGTCTTCATCCTCTAAAGCTTCACGATCACTGATGGTATCGACACAACCCGTCTTTGGATTCGTTACCCTAAACTGATGGAGATGGTACCCTTCCCATCCCATGGCACCTTGAATAGCCGAATGGAGATCTTCAAACGTAGAGGTATCAAGAATTTGGATACGTCTCCAAATGGCAGGCTTGATTCCCTTTAGCGTAATTTTAAATTGATAGACTTGTTTGACCTTGTTAGACATTCATTTCCCCTTTTTATGATGAAACCATAAAGTTCCCAGAATCGCCGGTATCGGCACTATTCCCGGGACAGGTGTACTTTAAGCCCTATAATTTTGCAATGAAAAGGAGAAAAAATCCAAGAACTCCCCACATCTAATTAATGTCAGTACTTCTGAAGAGGACTCAATGACAGCCAGCTGAAGCTGGCAGGTTGCTATCTAGACTGGAAGTCGCGGTCAATCTAAAGATAAGTTATGCAAATTATCTGTTTTGTGAGCATCTGTATGATTGTCGATGTAGTTATTGATGATCTCGTCACTG
>CAIVFQ010000064.1 GCA_903905285.1 uncultured Alphaproteobacteria bacterium | reverse complement strand
TGAAATTTTCCCTTTTGCATCGGGAACAGATTCCAAAGAAAGCGGAAAAAGAATATTGATGGGAAAAATAACCCCAATCGCCAGCAGCTGCATAACCAATGTAATAATCAAGGCATCGTTAACTTTTAACAACATAAGGCTGAAAGTGGCCAGCATGAAAGCACCAACCATAAACAATCCAAAAAACAAACACCGTCGTTGACCAAACTTTTTAACTAAATAAGAACTGGAAATACTAAATATAGAGAAACACAAAGCCATTGACCCTTGATAGAATCCAAACATTTCTAAGCTAACCCCTAAATCTTTCATATAAAGAATGGGGGAAATGCCGACAAAAAACCAATAGGGAATCAATAAAAAGCAAACCGTCGAGATATAGTAAAGGGTTTTAGGAGATTGAAAAACAACCTGATACTCCCTCATGGAAAAGGAATCAGATTTGTTAATCTTTGATGCTGGTAAAAATAAAATAGCCATTACCAAGCTGATCAATCCCATGACTAACAAAACGACAAAGTTCCCTTGCCAATGAAAAGAAAGACTGACATAGCTTCCAATAACGGGTGCAAAAGCCATGGCAAAGGCAATGACGCCATTCAAAACGCCCATAAACTGCTGTTGTTTTTCAACAGAGTAAATATCAGCAATGACGACATAAGACAAAACCACTGGGCCTGAAATTCCAACACCTTGCAATAATCTTCCAAACAGCAAAATCCAATAGGAAGACGCATACACGCAACACAAGCTGCCTATGGTGAAAATAGTTAGCCCAATAATAATGATGGCTTTTCGACCAAAGCGATCACCCAAACTTCCCACCACAAGAGATGTTAAACAGTGGGCCATCAGATTAACACCCAGCGTCAGCTCGACCATAAAAGGTGAGAGGTTAAAGACGCGTTGTAATTCCGGAAAGCTGGGTACAAACAAATCAATCTCTGCACCACACAACGTATACATAATAAAAATAGTAAAAAAACACATAACTCTGCGAACCTCGTTACCAAGATCTGCTGATCTTAATAATAAAATTCATAAAAATCCTTCACGTTAACTTTTTCTTAAGGCGTGCGCCCTATCTTCCCTATTGTCAATAATTTATTTAACGGAACACAAGGAGAAATTCAATGAAAACACTTCGTACAATCGCTTTAGCCGCATTATTTACTGTTTCTTCAACAGCAGCTTTGTTTGCCTGTAAGGGTGGCGGCTGTAGAGACGATCACGGTCACGGTCATCATCATGGTTATCATCATGGTCATGATGTTCTTGACCTCATGACCATACTTAGTTTAACAAAAGCTCTGACGCAATCAAGTACTTTGCCAACGGTTCCAGAGGTTGACCTATTTCTCGATGGACTTGGTAAACCAGACAAACGCTGTGACGTAATAGACGCTGTAATGGGTGCTTATGGTGAAGCTTTCAGCATGGAAGCAGTGATGAAAAACTTACACTCTGTACGTCTTGAGTTGCCAAACGTCAAGAAGGCTGCCGGATTCCTTAAAGAATTGGGAGACATTAGAACTGCCGCTTCTGGGAAGGCGGGTTACGTAGCTGACCCTATCTTGGACCAAAAGATTAAGGTTCTAGGTGATTTCATAGCTGAGTACCAAAAAAAGAGTTTAAGCGTTGTTGCTCAAGCAAATCTTGCTTTTAACAGCAGCATTACAAGCTATATGCAGGCCGGATATAGTCCATCTGATTCATGTGGCCCCTGTGGCAAGATGGTTTATGCAAAGCCAAGGTCATCATGTTTATCATATAGTTCACATGGTTGCTCACACGGACATAGTTACTCACACGAACATAAAGCTAGAAAGTGTGGCTATTAACATTTGAAAACTTAGTTTTCTTATGCCCACCTTGGATGATTTCTTAAGGGACCTTCCTTGTCATCCACACCATTGACCCCCGCTTTCCTTGTTACTTTTTGTGAGGGCGGGGGTCATGGCAAAGGTTCCCGAAAGTATCCAAATGGGTATAGGCGAATAAACCATAAAATGGAATAAACATTATGAAAAACATAAAAAATCGTAACTACCCAGGTTGGGAAAGAAAAAAGTGTTTAAAGTTTTGTTCAAATCATTCATAAGTTTTGTATGGATAAAAAAGATAAAGAGATAGAAGCCCTCAAAGAAGAGA
>CAIVFQ010000063.1 GCA_903905285.1 uncultured Alphaproteobacteria bacterium | reverse complement strand
CGCAGAAGGTCTAATGGGGGGCGTTAACCCCCCCCAATGGCAAGATAAACTACTCCTTACCTTCTTTCCGCCCTAACTTCTTCTGTCTGATCTACGATCTCTACTGGTTCTATGGGCTTTAGACTTAGGCCTCCGAACCTACTTTGTGTATTTGAGATAAAATCAAAAATTGCTTTTCCAAACTCTTCCAGGGTTTGGGGTTGCCTGGTCTGTATGACTTTATCCTTTATCTCCCTAAGTTTTTGAAATGAAGCTGCCTCCTCTAGGAATGGAGATGTAGGTAACACCTCTAGAAATGAAGTTGTCGCTTCCAGTAACTTATCGTAATTAACAACTCCTCCGTCTTTGGCTATTTCAATCATACTTTCCCAAAGTTTTCCGGTAGAATCCGACAGACCGCTAGCTCCTATTTTATCACTATTAGTCCTGATGAATTCTACAAGGGAAGCATTTGCCTTTTGTCGGGGTCTATTAGCTTCTTCGGTTGTTGGGTAAACGTAGTCTTCTAGTGTCTCTCCATGTTGTATCTTTACGATAAGAGGTTTGAGCTTGCTGAAGAAAACCTTTATGTTCTCATTACCTTCTTTAACCTTATCGTCATTCATCTCATATGCTACGGGCGCACCGCTTTCTATGAACTTGCGGAGGTTATTCGCCAAATCGAAAGCGTTCTGGAGGGCATCGGTAATTTCTGCGCTATCCATGGTCTTCAGGGCTTCTAGGTCTTCCTTCGTGTAGGCAACTATCTGTTTCTGCACAGGCGAGTATAATTCATCAAATAATTCGGGTGTTTCTTGTGTGGGTGCAAAAGCCCTTTTCCCGGTTGCAATACCTGATTTTTCTTCTTCTACCCTGTCACGAACTGTCTATTCAGACTCGCTACACTTTCTACCTCTTGGCCGACAAGGCCCTGCATACACTGAAAGGCTTCTCCTTTTGGTGTCATTCCTATCTTGGTGCGGAAAGCATCATCGTTTGTGAAAAGGAGAGTTAATAATGATGTTACTGATCCTACTGATGATTCTTGAAGAGCAACAGAAAGTTTTTTTGAAAGAGCTTCTGGCTCAAATGGATGCCCAATGGCAGATAAAGTCAACCAAACTGGACAATTTTTCTGTGATGCTTGAGCCACCTCAGAGAGAACCCCTCTCAAATCAGAAGATAATCCCATGCTTCGTTGCATAACTCTTTTTTCTTCTGCACGAAGGCTGTCCATAGACCAACCTGTTGTGCTGGCCAGAAGGGTTAGGGACAAAACTGCAAGACCGTTTAGGGCTGCTTTCTTTTTAATTTTCCTTTTACCTAAAGTTAAAAACATAAAGACCAAAAGTCGTGTGTTTTTTTACTTTGACAAAAAAACGTTAATATCTATTTAATTTGGGTGGAATGATGTCTTTGATGATAGGGATCAAGTTAACTGGAAAGGGCTATAACCTTTTCATAAATGGCGGCCACAGGAATGTCAGCCATACTGTTACCCCCAAAATCTTGCGCTTTCACAAGCACAACGTGACGGCCATTAGGGGTTGATTTGGGAGCATCAGTCGGCCCCCACATGGAAATTGTTGGTTGGTTAGAGGCCGCAAGAATATGACCAACACCCCCATCATTAGCCACGTTCACAGCCGCCAACTGACCCAAAGCAATGGTTAAATAAGGCGATGTTTTGTTGGTTTCTTGTAAAGGGAAGAAAGCGTTCGGCAAAAAGGTTTTAATTTGTTGCTGCCATTCTGGCTCAGCGGGCCCTAAAATAAACGCGGGCTGTAACCCTTTGTTTTCTAACTGTTTGGCCAGGTTTATAAAATTCTCTAACGGCCAACATTTGAAACGCCCGCCAGCGCCAGGGGCCAACAAGACAATTTTTTTATGACTATAGGGTTTTAAAATCTCTTTTGCGTGTTCTTGCCATTCTGTTGGAACAACAGTGTCATAAACACTCTTTAGTAGTGTGGGGTCTAAAGGCCTGCCGCTGCTTGCCGTTAACAAGTTTAAAAGGCGATCAAGCAGCAAATCTGGCTTTTGATAAGGCTGCGGGGGTTTTTGATCAGAGAATCCCAACCGATAAGCCGCCGAAATAAATTTTTGATGGGGAATTTGTTTCAATGTTAAGGCCGAAGCGACTTTTTTCTCGGTATCAATAATCAAATCAAATTTCTGGTTTTCTAAAAGAGAACGCCAGGGGTTTTTCCAAAAATGTTTTAGGCTGTCACCAAAGCCATTGGGAAATAGGGGGTATTCAATAATTTGGTGCAAATGGGCGCTTACTAAGGGATTCAACGCTGTTTTGAATATTGTGGGGTGAGGGCCCGTAAGCCACGTCACATGGGCATCGGGAAATACATGACTAAGCATCCTGATAAAAGGCAGCTTCATCATGCCATCGCCAATCAATTCACCGTGGCTGAAGATAAGAATTTTCTTGTGCATAGGTGTACAATGAGTCCGCGAGGCTGAAAGGATAGCTAGACCTTTATAAAATGGATTTAATTTTTTTTCCAGCTTTGAATTCCTTCTTTTTTTATATAAGACTTAAGCAAGTGTTTATCAAAATTAAAGGGTTATCATGTTTTCTTTGGCTGATCGTTTAAGGTCTATACAACCTTCACCTACCTTGGCTTTAAATGCGCGTGCATCTGCGTTAAAGGCAGAGGGGGTTGATGTTATTAACTTGGCCGCTGGCGAACCTGACTTTGAAACGCCTGCTTGGATTCAAGAGGCTGCCATTCAAGCTATGAAACAAGGGCTAACCAAATATACCGCTGTTGATGGAATTCGCCCTTTAAAAAGGGCTATTCAAGAAAAATTCCGCCGCGATAATGACCTGGAATACACCCTTGATGAAATTACGGTTGCGAATGGTGGAAAACAAATTTTATTCAATGCGATGATGGCAAGCCTGAATCACGGTGATGAGGTGATTATTCCAGCCCCGTATTGGGTTTCATATCCTGATATTGTGCGTATGTTCGAAGGGGTTGACGTCATTGTTCCTTGTGCAGAAGAAACAGGGTTCAAACTAACGGCTGAGGCTTTAAGACAAGCCATCACGAAACGAACAAAGTGGATCATTCTCAATTCGCCCTCTAACCCGACGGGTTCCGTTTATTCAAAAGAGGAGCTAAAAGCCTTAGCTGACGTGTTGTGTCATTATCCTAATATTTACATTTTAAGTGATGATATTTATGAGAACCTCATTTATGACGACGCACCTTTTTATAATATCGTGCAGGTTGAACCACACCTTAAAAACCAAACGTTAATCTTAAATGGTGTGTCCAAGTCTTATTCCATGACGGGATGGCGAATTGGGTATGGGGCTGGACCTCAAACCCTTATTAAGGCAATGAACCTGATTCAATCACAAAGCACCTCTAACGCGTGCTCAATTGCCCAAGGCGCAGCGGTAATGGCTGTTAGCGGCCCTCAGGAATTTTTAAAGGAATGGCGTCAAATTTTTGCCGAACGGCGTGATGCAACGTTAAAAGCCTTTAATCAAGTGCCTGGGCTTACCTGCCTGAAACCCGAAGGGGCTTTTTACCTGTACGTGAATTGTGAAGGTGTCCTTGGCAAGAAAACACCTGATGGACACATGTTGAAAACAGATAATCAGTTTTGTGGATATTTGCTGGATGCAGCGAAAGTAACAGCTGTCAGTGGGGACGCGTTTGGGTTATCACCTTATTTCCGCATTTCTTATGCAACGTCTTTAGAATTGTTAGAGGAAGCTTGTAAGCGGATTCATAAAGCTGTTTCTGACCTAACATGAAACCATTAAAGGTTGTTTATGTTTCAGCGGGTGTTCTGAAGAATGCCAACGATCAAATCTTGCTGGTTCAACGCCCCGTTGATAAGCCGATGGCTGGGTTGTGGGAATTTCCAGGCGGGAAAATTGAGGATAAAGAATCGCCAGAGCTGGCTTTACAACGTGAGCTAAAAGAAGAATTAGGTATAACACTCGACTTGAATGATTTAAAACCGTTGTGTTTTACCTCATATTCCTACCCTGATTTTCAGCTGGTGATGCTGGTTTACAACTGTTCCCGTTGGCAAGGCAATATTGACTTACGCGAGAATCAGCAAGCCTTTGCCTGGGTGTCTTGTCAGGATTTAAAAACTTATTCCGTACCACCGGCCGATTTACCAATTATTGAGATTTTATGCAGTTAACCATTCATCATTACCCAAACGTCGCTAGCACCCAAACAACGGCGAAAGATTATTTGGCTTTAGGAGCCGAAGAAGGAACAGTCATCATTGCTGACGAGCAAACAGCGGGCAGGGGACAATTTGGCCGTGTTTGGCAATCGTTGAATGGTAATTTACATTGTTCTTTGATTTTAAAGCCGCCTGTGACTTTAGAACCATTTTACCCCGAACTGGCGATGGTGACGGCAGAGGCTTTACAAAACGCTTTGCAAGAAATCATTCCTGATTTACCCGTGACGTTGAAAGCACCCAATGACCTTTTGATTGATGGAAAAAAACTGGGCGGCATTTTGATTGAGGTTGAGTCTGGAGTTCTTATCATGGGCATAGGGCTTAATATCAAAGAAGCCCCTGAAGGATTAGATCAGCTGACAACCAGCCTTAATGATTATATAGAACAGTCTCTTGATGTGTCTGATGTTTTTCCCGTTGTTATGCGGTGTGTGTGGCGTCAGTATACCCAATGGATTTCGAAACATGGATCTGAAAATAAGGCCTGAATTCCTGGAGTGTACATGTGCTACATGAGGACGCGAAGTGATGAAGGGGCTATCAAAATTGGCTCAGTCTGAAGAAGGTATAAGACAACGTGATTGTTTTTAGGTCCTTCAGTTGAGGGTCATCAGCGAATGCAGGGTCAATGAAAAACAAAACCGGCATATTCATGCCTTGCTTAGGATTAAGCTTTTGTTTCTCAAAGCAAAAACAGGCAACCTTGTGGAAATAGGGGGCAGCTTTATCGGGCGACACGTTATAGGTGGCCATGCCGATAATGGGTTCATTGGATAGATTTTCAGCCCAGTAATAGGCCATACCATTTTCACCCAACTTAACACTGATAGAATGCTGTAAGGGCTTGAACTGCCACGGTAGGCTGCGGTGTATATTGGATGTAAATTGAACCGTTATAGACCGGTCAAGGATGGCATCCGATGGATTCCCTCCTATCCTTGGGGTGCCTCCATACCCTGTTTTCTGACAGAACATTCGGTATAGGGGAACAGAGGCATAAGCGATCCCCAGCATCATAAAAACCAGGGCACCTAAAATAATAGCAAGGTGAGAATCTTTTTTCACAAATTACAATTAGTTCCCATTTTCACAAAAGCAATCGCGTAAAATAACAAGCAAAGCCCCAGTAAAACCCAAAACAATGCCCAGTTTCGTTGGCGTAGATTTTTATCCATGGCTTGGCTCTGGGATAGGTTCCTGATGAACGATCGGCTGTTCATAATGGTATCGTTCAAGAAGGGTGCGTGTTAAAACACCAATCGCCGCAGCAGAGGGGATGGCCAGTAAAATGCCGGCAAATCCAAACCATAAGCCACCAGCTAACAACGCAAATAAAATCCATACGGGGTGCAGGCCGACACGGTCTCCAATAAGATAAGGGATTAGAAAATTACTTTCTATAAGATGAATGCCCGCATAAATTCCCCCCACCATAAGAATGGAAGACCAGTCTTGGAACTGTTCAAAGGCAACGGCTAAACTGGCCATAAGCCCCACCAACATGCCAACATAAGGAATAAAGGCTAAAAACCCAGTTAGCATGCCAATAAAAATAGCTTGTCTTAAACCAACCAAGGATAACGCTAAAGAATACGACACCATCAAAATGCCACATAAAATGACTTGCCCTTGCCCATAAGAAGACAAGGTTTTATGAATTCTGGTAACAACAGACCGGATAGATTCAGCACTGGCCCTGGGCAATAACCGGTTAAGCGATTCTATAAAATGGGGCCAGTCTTTTAACAAATAAAACATGACCAGCGGGCTTAGGAAAATAAAGGTTACAATGTTTGCCAACGCTGTTCCATTGCCGATAATGTTGACAGCAAAATGAATAACCCACTGGGCCAAAAAGCTAATTGATTTGTTGAGTTCTAGATTTAGGCCGCTAAGGTCTAAGTCACCAATTTTTGTTGAATTCAGGGAATGAGACAACCGTTCTAAAATTTCATAACTTCGACGTGCCAAAGTTGGCAGACTTTGAGCCAGGATGATTAATTCCTTTTGAAGAAAAGGAACGGCCACCATTCCCAGAACAACCAGCACAACCAATAAAGTCAAAATAACTAAGAACGAGGCAACGCCCCGGGGAATTTTATAACTTTCCAGTTTTGCAACGACACCGCTAAAAATATAGGCTCCGATAAAGCCGGCAATAAAGGGAGATAACATGCTGCTGATGCTGCTAACCAATAAAGTTAGGGCATACCCAAACAACAGAACAAGGGCAAGACAACGCCAAAAATTAGGATTTTCTAACGCTGTGGTAAAAGACTTTGGCATAGCTGAATCCAGATAAAACTGTTGCGATAAGAGTAGCGTAAAACAAAACCGTTAAAAAGCTTTTTGCCACTAAAGGTGGGGGGGCTAAAATTTCTAAAGCTAATAACCCTAAACAAAGAATAATTTGGCAGAAAGTGCTTAGCTTGCCAATAAAAAGAGGTTTTAATGTTAAGGGGAGGCTGTGCAGCCAAACAAAACCTGATCCAATTAAAATCAAAATATCGCGGCTAATAATGGCAACCGACAACCATAGCGGCATTCTCTGGCACAGCATTAAGGCAACGGTTACGGTGATGATTAAAAACTTATCCGCCAAAGGGTCAAATAACTGCCCCATAGCTGATTCTTGATTGTAAAAACGGGCTGCAAAGCCATCTAACCAATCAGTTAAACCGGCTATGAAAAAAACCCAAAAGGCTAGGTGAGGGTGGGGGGCAAAGATTGCATAAACGACAACAGGTGCCGCGATGATACGGGCACCTGTGAGAAGATTTGGCATAGTTGTTAGACTAGCCAACAAGTTCAAGTTGACTGAAAAAGAAGGCAGTTTCGATTTGGGCATTCTCTAAGGAATCTGAACCATGAACTGAGTTGGCTTCAATAGATTCTGCAAAATCGCGTCGAATAGTTCCCTCTGCTGCGTTAGCAGGATTGGTGGCACCCATTATATCCCGATAGTGAGATACGGCGTTTTCACCTTCTAGAACCTGGGCAACAATAGGTCCTGCGCACATGGAATCGCACAAATCGTTAAAGAAAGCACGTTCAGCATGGACGGCATAAAATTGCTGTGCTTGTTCTTTTGTTAAAAACAGGCGTTTTTGGGCAACAATGTGCAAGCCAGATTCTTCAATTTTTGCGTTTACTTTCCCTGTTAAATTACGACGGGTTACGTCCGGTTTTAAGATGGATAACGTTCTTTGCAAGCTCACAGCTTTATATTCCTTTTAAATCTTTACTATTTGAGATTTGTAACTCTGCCTTTGTATTAAGCGAAAATGACAAAAAACACAAGTTCTTACCGGCAGGATAGATCAAACAATCTTTTTCTGTTAATGTCCAAATCATCAAGACGTCTCTAACACACATAAAGGAATCAAAAAATGTCTGTCCTTGTTGGAAAAAAAGCCCCCATTTTTAAAGCAACAGCTGTCTTTGAAGGCGAATTTAAAACCATTCACCTTGAGGGTTATAAGGGGCAGTATGTGATTTTATTTTTCTATCCCCTTGATTTCACGTTTGTTTGCCCCACTGAATTGCATGCCTTTCAAGAGAAACTTCAAGATTTCATCCGTCTAGGTGCCGCTGTGTTGGCCTGCAGCGTTGATAGCCCTTATTCTCATAAAGCTTGGTTGGAAACGCCGAAAGAAAAAGGCGGCATTCATGGCATACAGTATGGAATTATCTCTGACCTGGGCGGGAAAATAGCCCAAGATTATGATGTTCTGAATGAGGAAGGCATTGCGTACCGGGGACTTTTCCTTATTGATCAGCAAGGCATCGTGCGTCATCAAGTTGTGAATGATCTTCCCTTGGGTCGAAGTGTGGCAGAATCTATTCGTATGTTAGAGGCTTTGCAGCATGTTGAAAAACATGGGGAAGTTTGCCCGGCTGATTGGAACAAAAACAAAACCGCCATTCACACCACCCGTGAAAGTGTCGGGGCGTATTTGGCTAACAGGCCTTAACGTTAATAGTACCCTTTGGTCTTCTAAGGAATAAAACCGTTTTCATAATTATCCTTGAATATTGATAAATAGTGTTTACATTAACGGTATCAATTTCAAATCAAAAGGATTGTTAGGATGAAACGGTTTTCTAAATTAGCATTATTACTGGGTTTCGTGAGTGTTGTTAGCGTTCAAGGCTATTCGGTGAAAGCAGTACACGCAGCTGATTTTGGCGTCATGGATTTTAGGGCAGGCTCATCACAGGTTGGTGCCACGATGCATCATTACTTTCAAAATGATGATTCAAAGTCACCTTTAGTTGGCAATAATGACGACAGCAGTCGCCTGGTGGATGTGGTTGCAGGACACATGAAGGCGGGCGATGGCGTATTTTTGCAGGAACTTTTTTATAAACCTGACCTTGGCGCATGGCAGAATCTTTATCGGCAAGTCACAAGGGGAAAAGCATTCTCAACCCTTGATCTGATCACCTTGCTAGACACAACCAAAACCAGTATTTTCAATGCTTACAGGGCACAGCATAGAGCTGACACAGAAGCTTATTTCTATATTCCCACTTTGTTCGATAATGCGATGCAGCAAATTTTTGCCGGTCGCTGGGGGATTTCTGATCAACCTACGTCGGATCACGTTATTAATCGTTTGAAAGGGGTTTATGGTCGTGTTGTTTCTGGGGTACTTACGAAGACCCATAGTAATGATCCGATTGAGGGCATTGTCAAATCATTAGAAGGTGAAAAATCACGGTCTTCAGCGACAAAACAAGCCCATCTTGCGGCTTTGCAAGAATGCGTGGGGGCCGTTATATACGGGCATATTAGCTCTCAAAGAGATGATTACAGTGTTGATGTTTTTTTGGGTGAATTCCAGCAGCACATGGGTGTACAACTTTCACAATCGTCCTTTAGACGGACTCTTGAGCATGTTCATTATCAAAATCCGTTGGCAGGTATTCTCGACAGCGATGATACCTTTACAAGGATTGCATTGGGAATTTTAAACCCTTCAGATGAACAGGAAGACGCAGGCGGAGCTGGCGGTGCGCATTTTGCTTTCTTAAGCCCAGTTTTGAGTGTGGAGGAGATCGAGGCGGATCTAGTAGGCAAAACACCAGGCGAGAAATATCAATATCTTGAAAAGGTATTCATAGAGTCGGAGACCCCTGGGAAACAAATCAGCAAGGTGGCCTTTGACATCGTTTCTGGGTTAGACCCTGCAACCCAAGCTGACGATGTTCTGGGATGGATTAGGATGATTTCGTTAAACTGTAATCAGGATTTTTCTGGAAAAACGCTTTCTTTTACACCGGCAGAACAAGACAGATTATTGGGTATGTTCGAACAATCTTTAAATGGACTTCCCGAATCTGAACTTGATAAATATTTTGATGAGTTTGATAAATTGTTGTCGCGGCCTTCAGTTTTCTCTTCAAAGAAAATTCTTGCAAAGGCAGCAGCAGCGTTTCGGCTTATAAAGGACAGGTATCCCGCGGAATTGGGTCGTGTTCAGTATTTGCTGGCGCAGCATCAAAATAAGTGGGGCACTGCGGATGAGGCTACTCAGGTGTTGGTTGCTGAAATGCAAAGCGAGTAAACCCCAAATCCGTCATCGCGAGCGACCCCACAGAGGGAACGCGGCGATCCAGGCTCTTTCTGGATTGCCACGTCGCTTCGCTCCTCGCAATCACGGGGTTTCTTTGGCGCTTTTCGACGACGTCCTCTTTAGTCCTCTGACTCGCTGAAACTCTGCCCCTCAAAAAGATGAACAGGAACCTGTGGCATAAGGGTAGAAACAGCATGTTTATAAATTAATTGAGAATGCCCATCGCGTTGCAAAAGAATTGTGGCCGAATCAAACCAAGTGACAATACCTTGCAGTTTGACCCCATTGATTAAGAAAATAGTTAATAAAATTTTATTTTTGCAGACGTGATTTAAAAAGACGTCTTGTACATTGACAGGTTTATCATTTGCCAACCTGGTACTCCTGATTTTTTTTTAAAATTTTACAATACTTTACGCTATATTTTTCTTATTCGGCAATCTTAAAAAATCAGAAACTGTCATATGAAGATCAAAACAATCTTTTAAATAAGGAAGATAATAATCAGGCGTCGTTGTTAAAGAACGGGGGTCAGTCCATAAGGCAATGGGCTGGCATCCACTATCTTGTGCTGCTTGCCAATCTGTTATGGTGTCGCCCACGTACCAATGGTTTAAGGATGGCTGCAGTTGCATTTTTTCTAAGGCCAGTAAAATGGGGTCGGCGTGGGGTTTATCGCGTGGCGCATCGCCCGATCCGATAACCGTTTGAAAGAAAGAATTCCACCCCAAATGGGCAACTTCTTTTTGCACAAAACCAGAACGCTTATTGCTGATGACGGCCATGGGAATGTTTTGTTCATATAAAAATTCTAAAAGATTTTTTGCATAGGGCAAAACCTCAAGCTGTTCAAGGTGAGTATTATTGATTTCTTCATAGAAAAATGCCGTCGCTTGTGCACATTTATCTTTAAAAATGTCTGGGAATAGATCGCGGGATGATTGGTGGGCATGTTTTTTAAGGTCTTCCAGGATCCATAAAGGCTGGTCGTGGTGTTTCAGGGTTTCGTTCATCGCATTGTGAATAACGCCCCACGTATCAACAAGGGTATTATCCCAATCAAATAAAACAGCGTGTGGTTTTTGCATTTCTGACCTCTTTGCATTCGTAAGTTTCATTATACGCTTTACTAATGGCAGGTTGCAGAGGTGCCCTCGCGACCAGCCAATTCAATTAGCGTCATCATCAACTGTGATTGTTCTTTAGGTGTTGATGCCTCTAATAAAGCCTGTTTTTCGCGCGCCTCTAACGGGCAGACAATTGTCAACGCCGCGATCAGTTTTTGGTTAGAGGTTTTATCAATTTCTTGCCAGTTTGGATTTATATCAACAACCCTGAAATATTGTTCTAAGGCCTTTAGGAAGCGCGGGCGATCGAATGAAAAGTCGCTATCCTCTACGCAATCAAGGGGATAGTCGTCATAATTAACGAGGGCCTGACGATACCCGTCTTGGCTGGTTGATTCCTCAATAATTTTAAAGCGACAAATACCTTTAAGGGTTACCACAAACTGACTATCTTCAATTTCATGAAGATCAAGGATTTTCCCAACACAACCCGTTTTGAAAACAGGGGATGCATCGTCATCGGTTATGTTGTGCGCAGATACAGGTTGTACGATACCAATCATTTGATGCGTTCTTAACATATCAAAAACCATTTCAAGGTGGATCAGTTCATTAATAGGTATCGGTAATTGCGAACGAGGCAATAATACGGCTCCCTGAACAGCCAACAAAGGAAGTTCAGTGGGCAGATTTTGATGGTCGTGAAGAAACTTTTTCACAGAAGTTTTCCCTGTTGTTTCTTTTTTAAATCTTAACTAGCGAGCGACTGACGAAAAGGCTGTAAACGCTGTTCTAAGTATTGATTGACGTAAGACTGTAATGTTGCCAGATGATTGGTGAAAAAATGATCACTTCCTTCAATGGTTTCATAATCAATTCTAATCCCTTTTTGATTGCGTAACTTGTTCACAAGGGTGCCAACACTTTCATGGGAAACAACGGTGTCGCCTGTTCCTTGAACAATTAAACCTGATACCGGGCAAGGGGCCAGAAAATTAAAGTCATACAAGTTGGCAGGGGGGCTAATTGAAATAAACCCTTCTAATTCAGGGCGACGCATCAACAACTGCATCCCAATCCAGGCACCAAAGGAAAATCCCGCAACCCAAAACCGATGAGTTTGAGGGTTAATCGATTGTAACCAATCAAGGGCAGAGGCGGCGTCACTAAGTTCCCCTTCGCCTTTATCGTAGCATCCTTCCGAACGGCCGACACCGCGAAAGTTAAAGCGCAAGGTGCTGAATCCCCGGTCACTGAATGAACGATGAAGAGCATAAACAATCTTGCTATTCATTGTTCCTCCATGAGCTGGATGAGGGTGCAATATCAAAGCAACAGGCGCATCTTTTTCTGCGTGAGGATGGAAACGCCCCTCTATTCTTCCCGCTGAACCGTTAAATATAACTTCTGGCATTTTTTATCCTTTACCCGCCTGTGCAATTATCATTAATGTGCAATCAAATTTTTCCAACATAACCAATTTTCACGATCTTACCAACAAACTTTTTTAAAAGCTTCAAATGATTGTTGACTTAATTGGTCGGAATAGTTATCTAAAGGACAGATGTAAGTTTTTTTCTGTCTGCTGAGCCGACTTTAACATTCTCTGAAGATCAAATCTAGGAAATTGCTTAAAACAACTGGGAAAAGTCTAAGATGCGCCTAAGTACTAAAGCCCGTTACAGTGTTATGGCCATGGCTGAATTGGCCAGAATGCAGGTAACGACTCAAGAACCTGTTACCTTGGCAACTTTGTCAGAGAGACAAAATCTGCCTTTGGCGTATTTAGAACAACTTTTTTTAAAGTTGCGCAGAAAAGGGCTTGTTAAAAGTGTAAGGGGTTTTGGGGGCGGTTATACTTTGGCAAAGACAGCGGCCAGTATCCCTATTTTTGAGATCATAAATGCAGTTGATACGCCTTTAAAGGCAACCCGATGCCCGATTAACTCTAGCCAAGGGTGTCAATCGCACGGGGCACGTTGCTTGACGCATGATTTGTGGAGTGGCTTGGGTAAAGTGGTTCAAAATTTTTTAACAAACGTAAGTCTAGAGGATGTTTTTTTAGGAAACAGTTTATTGACCGAGGTAGAGACAAATTTTTCCAGAACGAATCTTGCTTCTTTAAAGCCAGGCCTTACTTTAACGAGTTTAAGCGCATGACCGTATACTTAGATTACAATGCGACTTCTCCCCTTTGTGCGTCAGCTATTCAGGCTATGAACGATGGTATGCAGTGGGTGGGGAATCCATCCTCTGTTCATGCTTATGGTCGGAAAAGCCGTCAAGAAATTGAACGGGCGCGTCAAGACATTGCCAATTCTTTAGGTGTTTCTAGTCAGCGTGTTATTTTCACAAGTGGCGCTACTGAGGCTAATAACATGGCCTTAGTCCATTTTCCTGGACGTGTTCTGGTTTCAGCAATCGAACATGACTCTGTTCGCTTTGTTCGACCTGATGCCTTGATGATTCCTGTTACTAATGACGGTGTTGTTGACCTGCAAGCTCTAGAGAATTTGTTAGCAGCGCCTTACGATGGCCCTACCTTAATTTCGGTGATGGCAGCCCATAATGAAACAGGCGTCATTCAACCCTTAGCAGACATTGTCGCCCTGGCTAAACAGTACAAAGCCTGTGTCCACAGCGACTGTGTGCAAGGGGTTGGGCGGTTTTATTTCCCATGGGAAACCTTAAGCATGATGTCGCTTTCTGCCCATAAAATAGGGGGGCCAGCGGGTGTTGGATGTTTGATTATTCACCCTGATTGGCCTTTAAATGCCTTTCTTAAGGGCGGGGGGCAAGAACGGTCTTTGCGTCCCGGTACAGAAAATATGATTGGGATTATGGGGATGGCGGCGGCCTTAAGGCAGAGCAGACATCAAGATTGGTCCCAAACCAATAGGTTGCGCATCAGTATGGAAAAGGCTCTACTAACATTAAGTCCTGATTCAAATGTTATTGGGCAGCAGGCGATAAGGTTGCCGAACACCATCCTGATAACGATGCCAGGCGTTAAAAGTGAAACGCAGGTTATGAATTTTGATTTACAAGGCTTTGCCGTTAGCAGTGGTTCGGCTTGTTCTTCTGGTAAGGTGCGTCTATCTCCTTCCTTGCAGGCGATGGGGGTGCCTAAGGCTGAACAAGAAACGGCCTTAAGAGTAAGCTTAAACCACACAACCAGTGAAGATGAGGTCGAATCTTTTATTCAGGTGTGGTCTCAAATTTACGAACGTTGCTCAAAACGAAGTCATTTCGAACAAGATGATAATCTTGTTATTTTAACAAACATAAAACGAGTTGATAATCATGGCGCCCTCAATCTCACCTAAACTAGCTGGGTCTTCTTTGATGTCATCTGATCAAATCTATTTAGATTATCAGTCGACAACCCCTTGTGATTCAAGGGTTTTGGAAAAAATGTTACCATACTTTAGTGGTATTTTTGGTAACCCCCATTCGCGCAATCATTTACATGGTTGGTTGGCGGAGGAAGCTGTTGAGACAGCGCGCCAACAAATTGCTGATGTTATTGGGGCAGATGAGCGGGAAGTGATCTTCACCAGTGGTGCTACTGAATCGAATAATATGGCGATTAAAGGGGTGGCTGCTTTTTACCAAGACCAGAAAAATCATATTGTTACCTGTGTGACAGAACATAAATGTGTGTTGGATAGCTGTCGTCGGTTGGAGCAACAAGGCTTTAAAGTCACTTATTTGCCGGTACAGCCGAATGGTTTGATTGACTTGGATCAACTGCGTGATGCCATTACCGACAAGACGGTGTTGGTTTCCATCATGGCTGTTAATAATGAAATTGGAGTCATTCAACCTTTAAGTGAAATTGGCAAAATCTGTCGCGAGAAGGGAACTTTTTTCCATACAGATGCTGCACAAGCCATAGGGAAAATTCCTTTAGATGTTAATGAAATGAACATCGATTTGCTAAGCATTTCAGGGCACAAAGTTTATGCGCCTAAAGGAATTGGGGCTTTGTTTGTTCGTCGAAAGCCGCGTGTACGGATGCATGCCTTGACCAGTGGTGGCGGACAAGAACGGGGGATGCGTTCTGGGACGTTGCCGACTCCTTTATGTGTAGGGTTAGGAGAAGCCTGCGCCTTGGCACAATACGAGATGTCTAAAGAAAATGAACGAATTCTGGCTTTAAGTCAGCGTTTGTACAAGGGAATTACTGAACGGTTGCCTGATGTCTATTTGAACGGCGATGCCGTGCATCGTATTCCAGGGAATCTTAATCTTAGTTTTGCCTACGTAGAGGGTGAGGGGTTAATGATGGGATGCAAAGAATTGTCTGTGTCATCGGGGTCTGCCTGTACGTCTTCCTCCTTAGAGCCATCGTACGTGTTGCGGGCCTTAGGAGTAGAAGAAGAGCTTGCCCATACGTCGATTCGTTTTGGCATTGGTCGGTATACCACAACTGCTGAAATTGATTTTACCATTGATAGAGTTGTTAAGGCGGTTGAGCGCCTGCGTGAGATGAGCCCGCTTTGGGAAATGGCCCAACAAGGGGTTGATTTAAAGTCAATTCAGTGGGCGGCCCATTAATTAAGAAAAAGGAGAATAACCATGGCTTACAGTAAAAAGGTGATTGACCATTACGAAAGCCCCCGAAATGTTGGGTCTTTTGATAAAAACGATACCACCGTTGGTACAGGGCTTGTTGGAGCACCAGCCTGTGGTGATGTGATGAAATTACAAATTAAGGTCAATGATCAAGGGTTGATTGAAGACGCTAAATTCAAAACATTTGGTTGTGCTTCGGCGATTGCGTCCTCTTCCTTGGTGACAGAATGGATAAAAGGCAAGACGGTTGACCAGGCTGCCACCATTCGCAATACCGAGATTGCCCACCATTTGGCCTTGCCTCCTGTAAAGATTCATTGCTCAATTTTGGCTGAGGATGCGATTAAGGCCGCCATAGAGGATTATCGCATTAAACAAAGTTCTGCACAAAATCAGGTGGCATAAATGTTGCCCGCCCCTTTAAGGCTCACAGATGCCGCTGTTCATCGGGTGAAGAATTTGCTAGAACAGCGCGGCAAACCATCGGTTGGTATTCGTATTGGCGTTAGCACCAAAGGGTGTTCAGGGTTGAAGTACACCATAGAATATGCTGATGAGCATAAGCCTTATGAAGAGGTTGTTGAGAAAGAGGGTGTTACTGTTTTGATCGACCCAAAAGCGAGTTTGTTTATTTTGGGTACAGAAATGGATTATGTGGAAGACACACTTCAATCAGGTTTCGTATTTCGTAATCCCAATGAAAAGGGCCGGTGTGGGTGTGGGGAATCATTCCATGTTTGAAAAGGCGTAAGGTCCCTAAATGCCGTATAAGCTTCATCACCCTGGAACATGGAATATCCAAGATATTCGCCCCCAGGCAACACCTTTTGCTTTGTTAGCCTTACTTCCAACTTATGATATCGATACAGAGCTGTTGGAAAGGCATTATCTGATTATGCAAAAAGAGCTTCATCCTGATCGTTTCGTCAACAAATCACCGCAAGAGATAGAGACAGCTGAAATGATGTCAGCCTGGGTTAACCGCGCCTATACCACGTTAAAAGATCCCGTTCTGAGGGCAAAATCTTTGTTGAAGATTAAAGGTTGTGTAGTAGACGAAGGAAAAGTTTTACAGGATGCTGTCCTGTTAGAGGAAGCTTTAGAATGGCGTCAAAAATTAGAAGACCTAGAAAGTACAAAACAACAAGAACAGTTTCAGGTCGATTTGCAAAAAGCCATTAAGTCTTGCGAACATGATTTTAGTCAAGCTTGGGATCAGCAAGATCAACAAACATTGCAACAGACTTACCTAAGGCTGAGTTATTTAATGAAAACTCTTAAAACCTATCTTCATAAAATTAATAGCCAAGTGCAACAATCTCTCCTTAAAAAATTAAAATCCGCCTCTTCGAATACTTAAAGTATTATTTAAGAATGCCTTGCATAATACAATATGAGTCGATATAAAGTATCTGTTTATTTAAATTTACAACAAGGAGAATTTTTTATATGAAATATTTATTAACAATTCTAGTCTTGGCGATTAGTCTTAACCCGGCAGTTGCTGCTAGCGCCGCAGGGCCAAGTCTGCAAGACCTATACAGGGCTGAACAACAAAAACGGTTAACGGCATTTGACGAATCTCCTCGAGAGTGTACAAAACTTAAAGTCGGTCAATGGATTAAAGCTTTCCCTGAATCTGCCCAGAATCTAATCTATAACACACTAACGGTTTCTGCCGTAGATGCTGGGAGAAAGCATGGTGTTGTGGTTCTTGATGGGGGAGATGAATGCAAGGGAGCTATTGGTGGAGCAGAAAAAGATTTCGGATGGACGTTTGCAGAATTACTGCCTAGCACGAATCACCTGCTGACGACGATTCGATTTACAGCGAAAAGAGAGAAAATTTATAGGTTATTGTCAGTGGGGCCTGGTTATGGCTCCCCTGACTCTTATCTGCCTATCTTATTGCTGGAGCAAATGCGTGTTCCCTACGAGGTAACATTTGTTGAGATTGATAAAGCAGCTGCAGCTGGCCTTGGGGAGACTCTAGCAGAAGCCTTAAAACTTTTGGGAGATGAAAAGAGGTGTGGATTTTATGAAATTGTATCCCTGGACTTTATGACTTATAAACCGAAAGAGCAGCATGATGCAGTTACCCTTTTCAATGTGACGCATTTTTACGAAGAGGCCCCAGCAAAAGCAATAATGAGGCATGCTTTTCACGTCTTGTCAGAGCAAGGGTATCTGTTCTTTTTGTCTGACACCAACATAGTTCCTTTGTTGGGTGGTTTTATTCCCAACAGGAAAGATCTGGAAGAAGTGTCTAAAGATATAGGTCTAAAAATAGTAAGAGGATCTTATATGTACTCTTTACGAGGTACTTTTCTTGCAAGTGGTAGGTTGTTCCCTTTGGGTTCTATGGAAAAAGATACTCCAGAACTCCTTGCGGGGATAATAACAAAAATCTTTTTGATGGGTAAGAAAATGCCACGAGAGGCTGCCGCTGCAACCTAAAGGCATTTCTCTGAAGACGGCAGAATCAAAGGAGTTGCCGTTTTCAGGTGCTTTGTGCTATAAAGTTCAGAACGCTGTTGCAGGCGTAGTGAGGGCGGTTGGTCCTTGCCGTCTGCGTTTTAAGGGCACTTTTTTTTATGTCCATTGTATGTTCTGTTAAAAATTTAATTCTTAAAAATTTACCCTTTCAGCTGCTTTTATGTTTGGTTGGGGGATTGTTCTTTGGTGATTTCTTAAGCAATCACACTGTTTCATTGTTTTATACGGCAAGTACGTTCATTAAAGACATTCTTATGTTTGTCTTGCCTGTTATTATTTTCAGTTATTTGTTGGCGGCGCTGGCATCTTTTGACAAGCAGGGACCTCTTTTAATCGTTGCCATTTTAGGTTTGGTTGTTCTGTCGAATGCAGTTAGCGTTTTAACGGCCTTTGGTGTTAGCTATTTGGTCTTTCCCTGGTTGGGTGGATTGTCCTCTCAGGGGTTGGCTGTGGCTAAGGAATCTATCTATCCTGTTTGGTCGCTTGGATTGTCGCCCTTTTTGTCCCCCGATAGGGCTTTGTTGGCGGGAATTACGGCCGGCTTGCTGATCAACTTTGTTCCTTCTTCTTATTTGAAAAAGCAGTCTAAGATGTGGGCCTTTCGGTTACGCGATTGGACAACAATCGGTTTGAAAAAAGGGTTTATTCCTTTCTTGCCGGTGTATGTTTTAGGGTTTGTTTTGAAACTTGATAGAGATGGCTCTTTAGGGCTTTTAATCCAAAATTACGGTAAAGTTTTCCTTGTCGGTTGTTTGTTAATTTTTTCTTACCTTTTGTTTTTGTATGGTTTGGCAGCTGGTTTTAATAGATGTCTCTGGGTGAGTTATATACGCGAAATGTTGCCAGCGGGGCTAACAGGGTTTAGTACCATGTCAAGTGCGGCGACAATGCCAATCACATTGGCTGCCACAGAAAAAAATCTTAATGATCGCGCCTATGCAGATTTTGTTATTCCCGTAACGGTGAATATCCATCTGGTTGGTGACGGCCTTAATATCTCTCTGACGGCTTTAGCTTTGTTAATTATATCGGGGCAACCGTTTCCTGATATTGCGACTTATCTTGTTTTTACGTTCTATTATTGTTTGGTCAAGTTTTCATGCGCTGGCATTCCGGGTGGTGGTGTTCTTGTTATCTTGCCTGTTATCCAAGCCTATTTAGGGTTAAGCCCAGAAATGACAAGTTTGTTGGCAACGATTTATATTTTGCAAGATCCTATTTTGACAGGTGCCAACGTTATGGGGAACGGTGCTTTCGCCTTGTTAACACGAAAAATCCTTAACCCCTTATACAAAAAGGCTAATTAAAGCATGGATCATAAAAAAATGGCGTCAGCCGCTAAGCAGCTCTCTATAAAAAAGGGGACGGCATTAGCGATTGCGTCTGGTGTTTTATACAGCGGTCTGGGGTATTTAGGTATTACCCAGATTCAGCCTGGTTTTACAATCTATGACATGTTGTTTTGGCGCTTTGTCTTTGCATCGTTGATGTTGGTTCCCTTTGTTCTAAAACCTTCTCTTTGGACGCCATCTGTCTTTAAGATAATGCCCTGGATATTCTTCGTTGGTGGCGCAACCTATGGGCTGTCATCAGTGTTTTATTTTTTGGCAGCACAAGAAATAGGCACCGGCGTTTCGATGGTTATCTTTTTTACGTTTCCTGTCTTTGTGGCCCTGTTTGCTTGGATATTTGATCGTCATCGATTGGGTCGTTTAACGTATATTTCAATGATTTTGTTGTTCAGCGGCTTGTGGTTGCTGGCCGATGAATGTGGATCTGGCTTTCATTGGAAGGCTGGGCTGCTTGCTTTGGGATCAGGTGTTAGTTATGCCGTGTACGTTTATATGGGTAAAAAAATCAAGATTGATCCTTTGGTTTCCAGTTTGATTGTTTGTTTAGGTAGCATTTTTGGAATTTGGATGTTCGGCAGTTTTGCTGGTGGTCAGATGCTGACTCCTTCCTTAAACGCGTCGTGGTTGTATGTATTTTTGACAGCCTTATTGGCAACGGTTTTGCCGATTGTGCTATTTTTAGAAGCAATGAAGAAAATCAGCGCCACCAAAGCATCGTTGTTATCTGTGTTTGAACCCTTATCAACAGTTCTTATTGGCGTTTTATTTTTGGGTGAGATGCTTTTAGATATTCAGATAGTTGGTGTTTTTATTGTTTTAGTGGGGGCCTTGCTAACCCACTATGATCGCTAAGATGTAGACAGATTCAAAATCCCCAGACTATAGTAACCCTATCTTTTATACAAATTCTGACAGCTAAACTATGACAGTGAAGGTTCGTTTTGCCCCTAGTCCGACAGGGTTATTACATATTGGTAATGCGCGGGCAGCTTTGATTAATTGGTTGTTCGCCTATCGTCACGGCGGCCACTTTATGTTGCGTTTGGATGATACTGACCTTGAACGATCAGAGGAACGCTTTGCCCAAGCCATTCAAACTGACCTTGCGTGGTTGGGCTTACGCCACCACAGCTTTGCCAAACAATCAGAACGTTTTGATCATTATCATCAGGCGATGCAAGGTCTGATTAAATCAGGACGTCTTTATCCCTGTTATGAAACCCCTGAAGAACTAGACTTCAAACGCAAACGTCAATTGGCAAAAGGGGAGCCCCCCATTTATGATCGGGCAGCCCTTAAGCTGACGGCTATTGAAAAACAAGCTTTTGAGGAACAAGGACGAACACCGCATTGGCGGTTTCAATTAGAATCGGGAGTTATTAATTGGCATGATTTGGTTCGCGGCGATGTGGAATTCCACAGCAACCATTTAAGTGACCCTGTGTTGGTAAGGGCGGATGGGGCTTACCTATATACATTAACATCCGTCGTGGATGATATTGACTTTGCCATTACCCATATTCTGCGTGGTGAAGATCATGTGACAAATACAGCGGTACAAATTCAGTTGTTTGCGGCTTTAAATAATAATCAACCCGTTGACATAGCATTCGGCCACACCACCTTGCTGATGGATGCAAGGGGGCAAGCTTTGTCTAAACGCCTTGGCAGTTTAAGTTTGCAGTCATTGCGGGAATCGGGCATTGAACCGATGGCGATTAATAGTTTGTTGGCAAGGTTGGGAACGTCTTTACCGACTGAGCCGTGTTTAAGTCTGGAAACCCTAGCGTCACATTTTGATTTGGACAGCTTTAGTCGGACGCCCCCTCGGTTTGACGAGCAAGAGTTGACCCATCTTAATCATAAGCTGTTTCAAATTATGTCTTATGATCAGGTTAAAGGTCAGTTGGTCCATTTAAACACCGCCCAGGTGACAGAGGCTGTGTGGTTGGTGATTCGGGGGAATTTACACACTCTTGGTGATATTGAAACGTGGCAGAAAATTTTATTTGGGGAGCCTGAGCCTGTTGTTTTTTCAAGTGAAGATCAAGATTTCTTGAAACAAGCTGTTTCATGTTTGCCTGAGAATCACTGGAATCAAGACACCTGGGGCCAATGGACGCAGTATTTAAAAGAGATGACAAATCGAAAAGGTAAAATGTTGTTTATGCCCCTGCGTCAGGCGTTGACGGGGCTTGATCATGGGCCAGAGATGAAAGAACTGTTGCCTCTGATTGGGTATCAACAGGCCAAGGCGCGACTGGAAAAAACGAAACTTGCTTGATAATTCTTGAAAAGCCTCTTGCGGTTTGCAGGCATTTTAGACATTATAGATCATTGTGAAGTGGATGGGTGGCCGAGCGGTTGAAGGCACCGGTCTTGAAAACCGGCAAGGGGGAGACTTCTTCGTGGGTTCGAATCCCACCCCATCCGCCACAATTTTTTCACCAGATAGGCGTAAGGCCTGTTGCAAGTGGTCTGAGACGAATGCTGTCGTGTGTTTTTACCAACTTAATTTCTGTATTCGCGCGGCGAATTGAGATACACTGTTTCTTTGATTAACTGTTTGAATTTATCTATTAGATCTTTTAGCCTTATGAAGAACATTAAATTTATTATTGCTTGCTTTGCCCTGATTCTTGTTGGTGTGGTCTATAAAACTTTTTTTTGGTCTTCCTCCCAGCCCTTAAGTACTGTGGCGGCTGATCTACCCGTTGTCGCCATTACTCAGATTGTTGAGCACCAATCTCTTGACCAAGAACGGGAAGGCCTTATTAAAGCCTTAAGCGATGCTGGTTATGAAGATGGAAAAAACATTAAAATCATCTATCAAAATGCCCAAGGAAACTTAGGCGTGGCCGCCCAAATTGTTACACAGCTTTTGGGACATAAGCCAAAAGTCATGGTGGCTATTTCTACCCCTTCTGCTCAGGCAGCATTGGCCCCTTGTTTAAATCAAAAAGTTCCCCTGGTGTTTACTGCGGTGACGGACCCTATTGGGGCTAAATTGGTTAAAGATTTTACCAATAAGACTGATCCCGTTACGGGCGTTAGTGATGCTTTGCCAATTGCATCACAGGTTGAATTGATCAAACAGCTGGTTCCTGGCATCAAGTCCCTTGGCATTGTTTATAATCCGGGTGAAATAAATTCGATAAAAATGGTTCAACTTTTAAAAGAGGTTTTGGCGTTAGAAAACATCACCCTTGTCGAGGCCACTGCCAGCAAGACCAGCGATGTTAGCGGCGCTGTCACCAGTTTAATTGATAAAGTCCAAGCCTTGTATATTCCTAATGATAATACAGCCGTTGCCGCTATGAAGAGCATCGCTTTGGTTGCTGAACGTCATAAAATTCCTTTGTTTGCGGGGGATGTTGGTTCTGTAATGGCAGGTGCTTTGGCAACAAAAGGATATGATCGACATGAACTTGGTAAAAAAGTTGGTGAGCATGTTGTTAAAATTTTACAAGGAACAGACGCGGCCACTTTGCCGGTTTTAATAAATCACCCTCTCCATGTGTTTGTGAATGTGCAAACAGCGGCGCGCATAGGAATAGTTTTGCCTGATGCCTTCCTTAAGACAGCCCGCATTGTAGGGGAAGAGGGGAGGGGCTAAGAGTATGGGTTTGTTTCAATTTATTAGTACCATTGAGTTGGGGCTTGTTTATAGTTTGGTGGCGATGGGAGTTTTCTTATCGTTTAAGACATTGAATTTTCCAGATATGACCGTTGATGGGAGTTTTACATTAGGGGCTGGTGTTTGTGCAGCGTTAATTATCCATGGCGTTCATCCAGGCTTGGCCACTTTTGCTGCGGTTTTCGCAGGTGCGCTTGCTGGGTGGGTCACGGCTTGGTTATCAACCCATTTGCGAATTTTGAATTTACTGGCCGGTATTTTAACGATGATGGCTTTGTATTCCATTAATTTAAGAATTATGGGCAGGCCCAATATTGCGTTGTTAGGCGAAAAAACAATCTTTACAGAGTGGTTTGGCAGCACAAGTTTTTTCGGTTCTGTCCACCTTATGCCGTTGATGATCATTGCTATTATATTGATGGCTTGCCTTTATTTCTTTTTAAACACCCGATTAGGACTGGCCGTGCGAGCAACTGGCAGCAATCCACGTATGGGCCGAGCCCAAGGTATTAATGATAATAAAATGATTTGGTTGGGGCTTAGTTTATCAAACGCTTTGGTGGGCCTGTCTGGGGCCCTGTGTGCCCAAGTTCAGGGGTTTACTGATATTTCCTTAGGCGTGGGAACGATTATTATGGGTCTATCGGCAGTAATTATTGGTCAGGCAATTTTACCAACGCGAACAATTTTCCAAGTTCTTAGTGCCTGCATTTTAGGGGCTTGCCTTGACCGTTTTGTTGTAGCTAGCGCGCTGAATGTTGACATTGGCTTACAGTCTTCAGATTTAAACTTTGTGAGAGTTGTTTTAATTATTTTTGCTCTGTTGTTACCATCGTTGACGCAACGCGTTAAATCCCTTTCTTAGGTTGTATAGAATGATCACATTAAATAACATTCATGTAACCTTTGCCCCTGGCACCATTACCGAAAAGAACGCCTTGCTGGGCGTCGATTTAAAAATCCAAGAGGGTGAGTTCGTCACGGTTATTGGCAGTAATGGCGCGGGGAAATCGACTCTTTTAAATGCAATTGCTGGTGAGGTTTTGCCCTCCCAAGGGTCAATTTGCATTGATGACAAAGACGTTAGTAAATTGCCGACTCATGCCCGGGCCGACCTAGTCGCTCGTGTTTTCCAAGATCCTTTATCCGGCACCTGCGCTGATTTGACAATTGCTGAGAACATGGCTTTGGCCTTGCAGCGCGGCAAACGACGGGGTTTATCGTGGGCTTTAAACCACAACACACGCGATCTTTTTTATCAAACGCTTAAGAATCTTGATTTAGGTTTAGAAAATCGCCTTGATACATTGATGTCCTTGTTATCAGGGGGACAGCGCCAAGCGGTAAGTTTATTGATGGCCACGCTAAGCCCTTTAAAAATATTATTGTTGGATGAACATACCTCTGCCCTGGACCCTAAGACGGCGGCCTATGTGATGGAACTGAGTCAGAGAATCATTACTGAGAAACAATTAACTGCTTTGATGGTCACCCACAGCCTTCACCAAGCGTTGCACTATGGCACGCGTACGATTATGTTGCATGAAGGCAAAATCATTTACGATGTATCTGGGCCTGAACGTGCCAGTTTAACAGCGCAAGATTTATTGAAACAGTTTGGACGTTCAATGGATGATGATCGCCTGTTATTGCAGGGGAGTTAGATTTCTTTTAAAGGTTAATTCTGAACGGCAACTTTGGCTCATGTTAACCTTTCTTAAAGGAAATAAAGCTAATATGGAAAGTTAGAGGGGCCTTTTTTTCTGGAAGAGGTTTTTTGGAGGGCTTTTTTCAAAACCACCCTTGAATGTATCAGGGATGGCCATCCCCCGCCCGACCACCCTAAAAAAATAACACATAAAGATTAACACCGAGTTAACGGCTATAAAGAAGAGGCATTTTCTTCTCACGCCAATTTTCAAACCTCTTTATAAAGAAAAATCTTCTAATCAATTCGCCAAGGGCGATGGCCCAGTCGATGGCTCAGACCAACAAAAACCGGCCCGTGGTTTGTTAAATAAACAAATTGTGTCCCATTTTTATGCAACGAATGCCGGTCAATAATATTCTGTGTAGGCACAAACCGTCGGCAATAGCGCCAAATATACCCGTTGCTGAGAATGAAAGCCTTATCATGTTGTCTGCAAACTTGCTCACTATCTTTGGCGTACTGATGACGGCTGTTTTGGTGATAAGGGTCGTTCATAAGCAGAACGTCAGGTGTGATCAACATATTGAAGCCTGGCCATGGCTTGATCTCTAGACCGCCCTGTTCCCGTGCCCACTGCTCAAAATAAAAACGGCCACGCTTTTCAGACGAAACATAAAGGATTTTCTCAAAACGATACGCTATGACCGACCCATCACCAGCTAAATAGACATGCGGATGGTGGTTATAAAACAGAAAACCCACAGAGGCAATAAGGGGAACAATCCCCAACCAACGCCATCGTTGCCGCCATAAACACAGCCATAATCCCCCAACCGTTGTCAGAATAAGAAAACTGGGATGGGGCGTTGCGACAAGAATGGCGGCGCCCGGTAAAGCGGCAATCCATTCGGCACTTTTACTGAGCCAATGAATCCCTAAACCCCAAAACCAAAACAAGATATCACTGCCGCCCATGGTCAAAGATAATACAGCCAAAACACCGCTTGGCATGATCCACAAGCTGGTTATGGGAATGGCAATCAGATTGCCCAAAATGGCTTGTAAGGTGAACCGGTTGAAGGTGTAAACGACAAAGGGTGTGGTGGCTAAGGTGGTTAAAATGATACCAAAACCATAGCCTAAAGGGCGCCGAAACCAACGTTGGGCAGATTGACGAACCATCCAATCTTTCAGCGGTTGGTACCCACCCTCATAAACGGCGACCAGTCCTATAACGGCGGCAAAAGAGAGTTGAAAACTGATTGATAGAATGCTTTCAGGGTAAAGACTTAAAATAACCGTGGCGGCAATGGCCAATGACCGCATAGATAGTGGATTTCGATCATACAAAATACCAATGAGGGCTAAGGTGGTCATCATAAATGCCCGTTGAGCGGGAAACCCATAACCGGAAATGGCCAAATATAAGCCGGTTGCCCCCATGGCAATGACCGCCGCCCATTTCTTGATGAGATAGTTTTCCGCTAAATAGGGAACCAAGGCAAGTCCACGCCTGATTAAAAAGAAAATAATACCTGCCACTAATGTGACATGCAGGCCTGAAATGGCCAAGATATGGGCGATGCCGGAGTCGGTAAAATGTTGGCGGATATCTTTGGGAATGCCCGAACGGTCGCCGGTTATAAGGGCCGCGGCAATCTCTCCGGTTGGGCCAGGAAGGTGTTTCCTTAGCTGTTGAGTAAGGGCATAGCGTGCCTGATAAAGGCGGGTTTTTGGTTTTTTAGAAAGGGTTTGACAGGATTGGACGCGTCCCACAGCACCAATGCCGGCGAAGTAAGCTTGACGTTGAAAATCGTACCCTTGCAAACTGACGGGGGGTGAAAGGGGTAAAAGACTTACACGGCACTTCAGCTGGTCACCCGGTTCAGCATCTAATTTCATGGCTGCTGTATTAACACGAATTTTGGTGGGTAGGTTTTGTGAAGGGTTTGCGTGGTCATACTGAACCTGATCGATCGTGATCCGGCGTTTTTCAGGTTTCTTTAAATCAGGATGTTCAATGTCAATCAAGGTGCCTGTCACCTCCACCGAACGAATGGTTTCTTTCAGTAAGGGCGTCGCCAGGAACTCTATTCTAACCTTGGCCAACGTAAAGCCTGTGGCAAGGCTGATTAGGGCGTAAATCCAAAACAGACAAGCGGTTTCTGTGAACAACTTGTGCTGGCGGTAAAGATAACGAACGCCAATCAGGCTGCTTAAGATGAAGATAAATGATGACAGAACCACGGTTAGGGAGGGTTCATTCTCAAGCTGAAAATATAAAAGAATCCCAGCAGCCAAGCCCACCGGCCACCACAAGAACCAACGTGAATATTCGTTTAAAAGAAAGGGAGTCATCATAAAATTATAGAAGGCTAAGATAATCCCTGTCGATGCTCTATTTCTGCATTTTTTTAAAGATCCGGACTGGACTAAGGAGTAATTGAAAAAATGTCCAACTCTGATTCAAATGTGGTTTTATTGCCAGATTTTTCATTCCCTAACCAAGAGCCCGCATGGTCGATGGTGATAAGACTGTCAAAACCCTCTGGAACAAACAGGAAACGGTCTTCTTCTGGTTTGCTGTATCGGTCAATGCAGGCCATGAGAAGGGAAGGCCCAGTCCAGGCTTGTTTTTCCCAAGCTTTTTTTGCTAGATCTTTTGCTGCTGAAGGTAATTTGTAAAGTGTATTGATAGTATCTAAATACTCCTCAATTATTTTGTTTTTTTTCTTGTAGCCGAAAAATGGAATGTCAATATGTCCATATATTTTATGTGTAAACATGCAGTCATAGGCATCAACGTAGGGTGTTAAATCATACAAAAATAATACTCCCAGGTCAGCATAGACACCTCCATACAAATAAACGATATTGTGCCGAGCGATATCACTGGCAAAGCAAAACTGCTTGCTGTGATAATAGGCATCGAAAATATGCTTCGCTTTCATGAGGGGGGAAATTTCCTCTAGCTTACGAATGTTTATAGAAAAGCCAGATTCTTTAAGGGTTTGAATCGCTTTTGGAATACCATTCGGATCAACACACCAAAAATTGTGTTCCCATGTTCCGCTTAGTTTTCGCAAACTTTGTATGTAAGCTTCCAGGCGTTTTTGAGACGGTTCACAAGGATTTTGAGTTCCCGTAACCCAAACCCTGTGAGTGATATGGGGAATGCGGTCTCCCTTTTCTTGGTGAAGATTGTAGAAAACCTCCTTTGTTTTTTTGCTAATTCTTGCGCGTGTTTCAATGCGTTCTTCCAAGGAAAGGCCATACAATTCTTTTCCCATGTCTAAGGAAAGTTTTGTTATCCAATCATCACGTTCAACTTTATAAGGGGTTTCCACAATCCAAGATAAATTTTGAGAGTAATCTCCACTCAAAAGTTGGTAAGGATGGGTAATAAGATGGTAATAAGGTTTCATTCTGAAACTTAGGAAACTCGAAACGTAATGCATCGTTGCAAAGGTCGTGTAGACAGAAAATTTTTCTGTAGAAACCTTAACAAAATCTTGTATGGTTTGAGCCCAAGGATGGCCAGAGACGTAAGAAAAATACTTTTCCCCAGAAACCCTAAGGAAATCTTGGATGGGATCAACCAAATCATAGCTGGGAGTATAAGGAAGAGGGCTGCTTTCTTGTAAGGTTGAGGTGGGTATGCCAGAGCTGGTGAGTATATCTTCCAGCTCTGAATATGACCGATAATACAGCGCCAACTCAGCGTCTTGAGAATAAGATAATGAGTTACTGTAAATTAAAGTTAACAAAAGAAAGTATTTCGTCATGGCGTATATAATCCCTTATTCGTATTTTAAAAATGGCTTAATGGAAAGAATATCCAGCTGCGATTCAAAAACGGTTTTGTTCCCAGATTCCCCGGGCTTTAACCAAGAGCCCGCATGATCCATGGTAACAAACCCGTCTGGAGCGAATAAAAAGCGGTCTTCTGGTTTGCTAAATTGGTCAATGCACGTCATCACAAATGAAGAAGAATGCCAGCCGTATTTTTCCGACGTTTTTTTCGTTGTGTCTTTTGCCTTTTGGGGGAGTTTATAAAGCGTATCTTGAACATCCAGAAATTCTTTTATGATAGGGTTGTTTTTTTTTGCATCCGAAAAAACTCACATCAAGAAATCCAAGCCACGCACTTGCTGTGGCAAACATGTGATCATAAGCATCAGCATAAGGGGTTAAATCGTGCAAAAATAAAGCCCCCAGATCAGCATAGATACCGCCATACAGGTAAATAATATTGTGTCGAGCGATATCACTAGCAAAGCAAAACTGTTTATCTTGATAATAAGCATCGAAAATATGTTTTGCTTTCATGTGTGGGAAAATTTCTTCCAGCTTATGAATGTTTATATGTACGCCAGATTCCTTAAGAGCTTTGATGGCTTCTGGAATATCATTTGGATCAACACACCAAAAATTGTGTTCCCATGTTCCGCTGAGTTTTTTCAAGCTTTGTATATAAGATTTCAGGTGTTTTTTAGAAGGTTCACGAGGGGATTGTGTGCCTGTAATCCAAGTACGATGGGTAATATGGGGCATGCGGTCGCCTTTTTCCTGGGAGAGATTATAGAAACCTTCTTTCATTTTTTTCTTCATTCTTGCGTTGATTCCAAGG
>CAIVFQ010000062.1 GCA_903905285.1 uncultured Alphaproteobacteria bacterium | reverse complement strand
TCTCTTCTTTGAGGGCTTCTATCTCTTTATCTTTTTTATCCATACAAAACTTATGAATGATTTGAACAAAACTTTAAACACTTTTTTCTTTCCCAACCTGGGTAGTTACTTTAATTTTTCTAAAATATTCCTGTTTTGCTAGCGTCACCTCTTTGGCCCTGCAAGAAGATCTTCCTACAAAACCATCACCATTAAGCGAAACAGCCAGCAGTGTATGATGACTTAAAGCAGACCTTCACAATATGTAATTCGTGGGGTATTAATCATGGTGACAAGGGATATTATTACATCCCCTATGACTACATACTGAACAAAGAATTAACAAACAGACTCTTCTGGTTATCCTTTCAATCCAATACGAACCAAGTCATTAACGGAACCCCACTCAGCATGAACTTTTTTCCTTGAAAAAAATAATATTTCAGACCTACCTCGCAACAAATTTGTTAACAAAGAATTAATATTTTTCCCTATACCATAAGATTTAGGTTCCCCGAAAAGCACTTCAAATCATCTTTATCAGAACCTTATCAACAATGTTTTTCTTTAAAAAAAGAGGGCTATTATGAAATTAAGCGTAAAAAAAACCTTAGGTATTACCGCCTTTTCGTCACTGCTAATGGCAACGACAAGTGGATGGTCTATGGATGATAAGGTTGATAATTCTACTGGAGTAGAACAGTTTCAACCAAGCAGAATGGAGAGTAGTTATGATTTTGAAGTTGAATCAGTATTGAGCGAGGATGACAGCACTGTATCATCATCAGTTAGATCACCAGTAGTAATAGCAGGAGAAGAAGCAGTCAGTGACGATGATAGCAGGGCTGACCCAGCACCAATAGCCGCCGGAGAAGCGGCTGAAGAAGTCGTAGCTGGTAATGACAATAATGGCAGCACTGAGTCCGCAGGCGGAGAAGCACCAGCTAACAACGGCACAGAAACTGAAGAAACACCGGTTAATAAAACGATGCAGCAACAACAGCTTTACAAAGAACTGAGGGAAAACCAGTTAATAACGACGCAGCAGCAACGCCCCAGCAGTAAATCGTAAATCACTACCTAGGAGGATATGGGACAGGGCAACCCCAATTCCCCCTATTCTCCCGGTAGTGTTTTTTTTAGACCTCTGTATTGCCTTCTTCACCCTCATCGCTGTCATCGTCCTCACCCGCGGGGATGCAACTAACAGCAACCACTTTTTCGTTATCATTCACCCGGAAAATAATGACTCCCTGGGCTGAACGACGGGTAATGCGAACATCGTGAATCGGGCACCGCATTAAACGACCCTGATCGGTAACCAGCAAAATCTGATTGTCTGGCATCACAGGGAAAGAGGCCGCCACGCCCCCATTACGCGCATTAACGGCAATACTGGCAAATCCAGAACTTCCCCGGTTGGTGGTTCTATATTCATAGGCCGAGCTTCGTTTACCAAAGCCCTTTTCTGTAATCGTCAAAATGAATTGTTCTTGTGCTGCCAATTCTTGGAATCGTTCAGGCGTTATCTTGACGTCTAGATTTTCTTCCTCAATCTCTTCGATAATCACTTCTTCATCGCTTTGGTTGGCTAACTGGCGTGCCTTAGATGCTTGTCGCAAATAAGCCTGACGTTCTTCAATATCCAAACGACCCTGGGTTAAAACAGCCATGGAAATAACGTGATCATCCTTACCAAGACGAATACCGCGCACACCATTGGAATCACGCCCTGCAAAAATACGAATGTCCGTAACGTTAAAACGGTTACAAGCCCCTTGATAGGTGGACAGCATCACGTCATCTGTTTCATAACAAAAGGCAACAGCAATCAGTTCTTCATTGTCATCCAAACGCATCGCCCTTTTCCCATTAGAAGGGATGTTGGCAAAATCATCTAACTTGTTTCGGCGAACATTTCCCCGCGATGTAGCAAACATCAAATACGGCTCTTGACCTTCGGAAGCTTCTTCAGACCGAACCAAAACGGTGGTGATCGTCTCGCCAGGGGATAAAGGCAACAGGTTCACCATCGCACGACCACGGGCCTGCGGAGAAGCCAAAGGCAAACGATAAACCTTCATCTTGTAAACTTTACCCAAACTAGAAAAGAACAAGACAGGGTCATGGGTGTTAGCCACGATTACATCACTGACGACATCTTCGCTTTTCGTGCTCATGCCCGATCGGCCTCTGCCACCGCGTTTTTGTGACCGATACGTTGACAGCGGGACGCGTTTAATATAACCACCAAGACTAACCGTTATGACCATGTCTTCGCGTTGAATCAGGTCTTCCATCTCAACTGATGAATCACCATCTTCAATTTGCGTCCGACGCGGGTTGGCAAACTGAGCTCTAATTTCTAAAAGTTCTGTTTTTAAAATATCTAAAACCCGTTGGCGTGAAGCTAAGATAGCCAGATATTCTTGAATCTGGGCAACAATCTCATGCAGGTCATTGCTGATTTTTTCACGTTCTAAACCCGTTAGGCGGTGCAGACGCAAATCCAAAATAGCCTGGGCTTGAGTTTCTGTGAGTCGGTATTGGTTTTGGTGATCAGAATCTTCGTCAACCAAGTTAATCAACGGGGCGACAACAGTGGCATCCCATGCCTTGGCCATTAAGTCGATTTTCGCCTGTTGACGGTCAACGGCTGCGCGAATCAACGCAATAATCGGTTCAATATTAGCAACAGCCACCGCAAAGCCTAATAAGATGTGGGCTTTTTCACGGGCCTTGGCTAATTCAAAACGGGTGCGCCGAACGATGACTTCTTCGCGAAACTCTAAGAATGCCTTCAAAATACGAGTCAGAGACAACTGTTCAGGGCGCCCATGAACCAAAGCCAACATGTTAAAACTGATGCCGGTTTGCAACTGGGTATAGCGATACAGTTGATTCAAAACAACCTCAGCCACCGCATCGCGTTTCAGTTCGATAACAACACGAACACCGTCACGGTCTGATTCATCGCGAAGGTCACTAATGCCTTCAATGATTTTTTCCTTAACCTGTTCGGCTATTTTCTCGATCATGCGCGATTTATTAACTTGAAATGGAATTTCGCTAACGATAATGGCTTCGCGGTCATTACGAATCGTCTCGATGGACGTTTTGCTGCGAACTGTAATCGTTCCCCGCCCTGTGCGATAGGCTTCATGAAGTCCATAACGGCCCATAATAATGCCCCCGGTAGGGAAATCAGGACCGGGTATAATTTGCATCAGTTCTGGTAAAGATAAATCTGGGTTTTCAATAAGCGCACAACAGCCGTCAATAACTTCACCTAAGTTATGGGTTGGTACCGATGTTGCCATACCCACGGCAATACCACTGGTACCGTTAACCAACAAATTGGGAAAACGGGCGGGCAGAACCTTTGGCTCCACCAACGTCTCGTCATAGTTGGTCTGAAAATCAACAGTGTCTTTATCAATGTCTTCTATAATGGTGTGGGCAGCGCGACTGAGGCGTGCCTCTGTGTATCGTGCGGCGGCCGCTGGGTCACCGTCCATCGACCCAAAGTTTCCCTGCCCGTCAATAAGGGGCAGCCTTAAACTGAAATCTTGAGTCATTCTAACCATGGCGTCATAAATAGCCGAATCACCGTGAGGATGATATTTACCCATAACATCACCGACCACGCGGGCTGACTTACGATAAGGCCGATTGTAATCGTTTCCGGCCTCTTTCATGGCATAAAGAATACGGCGATGAACCGGCTTTAAACCGTCCCGCACATCAGGCAAAGCACGCGATACGATAACGCTCATCGCGTAATCAAGGTAAGACCTCTTCATTTCCTCTTCAATGGAAACCGGTTTGGTGTCAGTGGGTTGGGCACCAGTGTTTGTCATACGCATACCATTCTTTAGTTAGAACTTATTTTTACGTTTCACCATACATACCCAACCAACATCAAAGTGGGCGTCGAAAGACGAAGGGTATAAAACAAGATCACCTTAGCACTTTCTTCCCCTAAAGTGGATTGTTTTAAACTTCTTTTAACGATTTTTTAACTTTTTCTCCTTGATTTTTTAATAAAAAAAGCTATCTATATATTAGAAATCTTCAAAGAGTGCCCGAAAATGATTTCCTTTACGACGACACCTGAACTGAAATCACAGCTGCAACAATGCCAACAGCAAAAGTCGCAGCTTGAGCAAGATATGCAAAATAAGGCCAGAACGCCCCGGGGGACGGTTGACTTTGATCTTTATCGAATGAAAAAAGTGAAATGTGAACTGCAGGACCGCATCACCAAGATTAACAGCGTGCTGCACCCTAATATCATTGCGTAACGCAGCTATTATATTACGCAATGGTCGGCCGCGAGGCGAAATAGCTTTTTACAAAGCTTTCAAAAATAGGCAGGGCAACGCGTGCCCCTGTTGCCTGTGCCCCCAATGACCTGGGCTTTAAAAAGCCAACAAAAATACCCACAACCAATGTCGGTGCGTTTGGCCGTTTGATAAAACCAATGAACCAGGCATCGTAACAATCGTTTGTCGTTCCTGTCTTTCCACCCAGGTCAATGCCATACTGTTCAGCCAAACAGCTTAACCGCCGACCTGTACCCCGCTGGACAACGTTTCTTAACATATCGGTCATTGTCTCTGCCAGGTCAGAGCTTAGCAGTTTTTCCTCAGGCAAGGGGTCAGGTTCGTGAAGAGTATGACCTAAATGATTTTCAACTTTGTGTAAAAAGGTGGGGTGGATTTTCTTACCCCCATTCACAATTGTGCAATACGCCGTCGTTAAACGCAGCAAGGTTGTCTCACCAGCCCCCAAGGCCATCGCCAGTTGGTTAGGCAGATGGCTTATAACCCCAAGCCGTGCAGCCATTTCTTGAACAGGTGCCATACCAATTTGTTGCGCTAATTTTATGGTCATCACGTTGCGTGACTGCTCAACACCAACTCTTAAAGGACACAGGCCATAATGTTTTTTCGTAAAATTTCTCGGCTGATAATAACCCAACCCCGGACCTAAGCTAATTTTAATAGGGCTGTCGTTGATAAGGGTTTCGGGGGTGTATCCCTCTTGCTCAAGGGCGGCCAGATAAACAATAGGTTTAAACAAAGACCCAGATTGACGCCAAGCCTGCGTGGCACAATTAAATTGATTCTGTGAGAAATCAAACCCCCCACTTAGGGCCAAAACGTGACCTGTTTCAGCCTCCATCACCACAATCGCACCGCTGACCTCTGGCGTGGTTTTGGTGGAATCATAAGCGACCAGACCTTGCTGCAAACTTTTGTGGGCAATTGTTTGCGTGTCGGGGTCTAAGGTTGTAAAAATACTAAGACCCGCGCTTGGTAAATCAGCCTGTTTTAGACAACCGACAAGGTGGCGCCGCACTTCCTCTGCGAAATAGTCAGCACTAAAAGATAACGGGCCGGGCTTTAAAACGGTAACGGGCAAACTTTGCGCCAAATGACAAGCCTGGGGAGTAATAAACCCTTCTTGGTTCAGCCGATCCAAAACCCAATCACGCCTTCCTTGCGCCTTTTTCGCCTCTGTATCCCGGTCATAAATAGCCGGGGCCTTTGGCAACGCTGCCAGAAAGGCGCATTCCTCTAAGGATAAATCATCCAAACTTTTACCAAAATAAGCCTGAGCCGCCGCCGTCACACCATAACTACCACGACCCAAATACACCTGATTGAGGTACAATTCTAAGATGCGATCTTTAGGCAAACTAAACTCGATCCTGATGGACATAACGGCTTCTTTAACTTTGCGTTTAAAGGAAGCCTCGTTCCCCACAAGAAAGTTTTTAGCCACTTGCTGGGTAATGGTCGATGCCCCCAAAGGCCGGTTTTTCCAGCTTCCCTTTAAGGTATTGCTTAAGACAGCGCGTAACAACCCACTGAAATCTAAGCCGAAATGGTAATAGAAATTTCTATCCTCCGCCGCCAAAAACGCCTGGATTAATTTTTGTGGTATTTGGTCTAAGGGCTTAAAGAAACGCCTTTCCAGGGCATATTCTTTGATCAGTTGATAATTATTCGCATACAAACGCGTTGCCAAGGGCGGCTGATAATCTTTCAAATGATCATAATTTGGCAACCCCCGCCCATAATAGAAAAAGACGAAAAAAGCCGCACTTACCGTTGCGGTTACGCCAAACAGGGAAAAGATTAAAAGTCGACGAACGAACTGACGCATTTAACAAAAAATTAAATATATTTGTACCTATGTTAAAGGACTGTCACCCGTTGTCAACGACTGGTTTTACTTCCAATCATCATCGCTTTCTTTAGCTGTAGGGGCAGCGGCTTCTGCAGGAAGATCATCTATAATTCCCTGGAAATTGCCACTTTCTACACGAGCATCCAAGATTTCGGCAATGTCTTCTATCTTCCTTAAATCTTCAAGATCGGCTTTTGATTTTTTCAAATCATTTAAAGCATCACCTTTATATTTTCTAATGTAGCCGGCTAGGGTTTTTAATAAATCGCTAGTAGCCTTTATTGCCCCCATACTGCCAATCTTACCATTAGCGTCAGGCATTAAGCTTCTGACTTTTTTCAAAAACTCTCGCGACTCAGTGGCAGGAATTGCACTTCTTTTCATTTTCCCTCTAGCAGCTGCTGCCTGCTCAGCCACATCACCTCCTCCTCCTCCAGAAGCAGCAGGTTTGGCGGCATCTAAAGCCCTTTTAATCAAGGCGTTTCTTTTCAACTCTCCCTCAGAGTCTTTAGCCTGAATATCAAGAAAGCTTGATCTTTTCAAGCCTAAGACCAATTTACTGTGTTGTGCAGGATCCAATTGCCCCTTCAAAGCCTCAATATCAGCGGGTAATTTAGTAGCTGCTGGTGCTGCTTTTGCTGGAGGTGCCGGCAGTGCCCCTTTTAGTCCACCAGGAGGTGGCGGTGGTGGAGGTGGTGGAGGAGGCGCTTTTCCAAATCCGCCAGGAAGAGGAGGCGCTGAAGGAGCTCTAAGTACTGGCGGTGGCCCCATCCGCAAAACTGATTCCGCATATAATCAAGGGCTTTTGTTCCGTCTATTCTTTGATCAGGATGTTGCTGTATATGGTCATAAATTGTGGCAAACCGATAAGAAGTCAAGATTTGACCAATATCCGCAGTGGTTAGTCTCTGAACCTCTGCAAGAAGGACTCTGTCGATGGTACCCCATGGAAACTTTCCTATTGCCTCAACAACCTGTACAGGAACCGCATACAAATCATCAGCTCCCTGAAGGGCCCGAGTCGCAAAATATAAAACAATGAGTATTTTAAAATGTTCTGCAAGAGGCGCATTTGCTGGTTGTGATAAAATCGCCTGGCTATTGCCACAAAGAGTTTTAAGAGTGTCATCTGCTTTGCCGGTTAAAGCCAAATGAATGGCAATATGCGTGAGGTTCGTTCTTTCCACAGGTGTGGAATCTTTTCTGATCCCTTGGCTTCCGCCTAACAAAGACGCAATCTTTTCGTTATGAGTATTGACCGCCTGATCATAGGCTGTCGCACAGAATCCAACATCCAAGTTAGCCATAACAGCCGCTGCTGAAAGCCCCATCAAGAACCGTAATTTAAATTGACGCACCACAACCACTCAAACATAGAAATATTTCTCTATCTCTAGTCTAGAACGGGAAGGTTAATATTTTCTTAAGGCAGGATGTCACCCCCGTGAAAACGGGGGTCCAGAAACACAACTGGATTCCCGCCTGCGCGGGAATGACAAGGAAGATGCGAAATGACAAAGACTTGGGAATGACAAAGAGCAGGGGTAGCGCCCCGCCGCCGCGTTTCCTATTGGCCTAGAAGGGGATTTACTCCCCCTGCCCTGCTGAAACCGCTTTCATACTCAGTTTTAATTTTCCACGGTCATCAAAACCAACGAATTTAACCTGAACGGTATCGCCAACTTGCACAATATCAGTCACCTTGTTAACCCGTGTTGGTGCCAGCTCACTAATGTGAACAAGACCATCTTTGCTGCCCATAAAGTTTACAAAGGCACCAAATTCCATGATCTTCACAACTTTACCTGTGTAAATAGCGCCGACCTCTGGTTCACCCACAATATTTGTAATCATGCCCATGGCGTGCTCAAGGCTATCAGAATCCGGACCAGCGATAGAGATATTACCATCTTCATCAATGTCAATCTTCGCTCCACTTTTTTCACAAATGTCACGAATGACCTTGCCACCGGCTCCAATAATATCGCGAATCTTATCGCGGTTAATTTTCATGGTTGTCATGCGCGGTGCATACGTGCTGACCTGAATACGCGATTCTTCCAAGGCTTTAGACATTTGCGTTAGAATATGTAACCGTCCTTGATGCGCTTGCTCTAAGGCGATTTTCATAATTTCATGGGTAATACTGGTGATTTTAATGTCCATCTGTAACGCTGTAATACCAACGTCTGTTCCGGCAACTTTGAAGTCCATATCCCCTAAGTGATCTTCGTCACCCAAAATGTCTGACAAGACAGCGAATTTATCGCCTTCCTTAATCAACCCCATGGCAATACCAGCAACAGGCCTTCCCAAAGGAACACCAGCATCCATCAATGCCAACGATGAACCACAGACGGTCGCCATAGACGATGAGCCGTTTGATTCAGTTACTTCTGAAACCGCGCGCATGGTGTAAGGAAAGCCTTCACGCGTTGGCAACAAAGGATGCAAAGCGCGCCATGCTAGGCGGCCATGTCCTATTTCCCGACGACCAGGTGAAGACATGCGACCAACTTCACCAACAGAATAGGAAGGGAAGTTGTAATGTAATAAAAAGCGTTCTTTGAATTCGCCTTCCAAGGCATCAATGATCTGCTCGTCTTGGCCTGTACCAAGGGTTGCGACCACAAGAGCCTGCGTTTCACCGCGGGTAAATAATGCACTACCATGAGCACGGGGAATAACACCCACTTCACATTCAATAGGTCTAATATTAGTTAAGCCACGCCCATCAACGCGCTTGTTTTTATCCAAAACATTGCTGCGTACGATGTCTGACTTTAGACTTTCAAACAATTGATCAAAAATAAGATCGTTGAAAATCTCACCAGCTAAGACTTCTTTTGTTTTCAATTTAGTATTATGAATAGCTTGATAGCGTTCTTGTTTTTGTGACAATTCGTAAGCTTGTTTCAAATCGGCTTCAGCAACCTTAGTGATGTGTTTTTTCAACACTTCAATAGTATCAGGCAACAAAGGCACTGCCCAATTTTCTTTACCAGCTTCGGTTTTCAAAGATTCAATCATCTCAATAATAGGTTGAAACGCTTTGTGACCGAATTCAACGGCCCGAAGCATAACATCTTCTGATAATTCTTTGGCTTCTGATTCAACCATCAAAACGCCTTGCCGTGTACCTGCAACAACCAAATCAAGGGATGAAGCCTGCAATTGCTCAGGGATTGGGTTTAAGATGAATTGACCATCAACATATCCCACACGGGCTGCACCCACGGGGCCAGAGAACGGAATGCCCGACAAACTTAAAGCGGCAGAGGCACCCACCAGGGCTGCAATGTCGGCGTCATTTTCGTAGTCATAACTCAGAACAGTACAAATGACTTGAACCTCATTATAAAAACCATCCGGAAACAAAGGGCGAATCGGGCGGTCAATAAGGCGTGATGTTAAAACTTCCTTTTCAGAAGGCCGTCCTTCGCGTTTAAAAAAACCACCAGGGATGCGGCCAACAGCAAATGCCTTTTCTTGATAATGAACTGATAAAGGAAAGAAGCTTGCCGCAGGATTTGCATGTTTATTGCCAACAACCGTACATAAAACTGTCGTCTCGCCATAGCGTACAATGACAGCACCATCAGCTTGACGGGCAATTTTTCCTGTTTCTAGACTTAAGGTGCGCCCACCCCAATTGATTTCTTGACTGTGTATTTTAAAAAAATGAGACATATCTTTGTGTAACTTTCTGAAGTTTAAGGTCAGGGACGTCTATTACAATCGTGAATTTTTTTAAAACAATTGGAACAGGCGCAAATAAAAACTAACGTCTAATATTTAAACGTTGAATAAGAGTCTGGTACCGATTAACGCTTTCTCTTTTCAAGTAATCTAACAGCCGGCGCCTAGCCCCCACCATCATCAACAACCCACGACGTGAGTGAAAATCTTTTGCATGTGTTGACATATGGTCTGATAGGTTGCGAATGCGTTCGCTTAAAATAGCAACCTGAACTTCAGGGGAACCGGTATCACCTTCGTGAGTTGCAAAATCTTTAATAACTTCTTGTTTGCGTTCTGCAGAAATCGACATCGTATAATCCTTTTACTTTTGAATTGTTAAATTAAAAACACGTCGGGGTCGTAACCTTTGTTCTTCAAAGACAGCTATGGCCAGCAAGTTGCCCTCAAAGAAAAGAGCAACAGGGTGTTCATCCCTGGTATCTGTCTTGAGGTCACATTGAATGTCCATGCCCTGACGAATTTTTTGAGCATCATCTGCCGATACAAGAACAGCCGGGATGTCGTCCAGAACTGCCTCAATCGGTCTTAACAATGAATAATCCCCTGATTTATGACCGATTTCGAGAATTTTTTCCAGCGAAATTGTATCTTGAATGCCGAAAAGACCATCTTGAAGGCGACGAAGGCTGTGAACGTAACCATAGGTACCAAGGTGGATGGCTAAGTCTCGGGCCAAGGACCGCACATAAGTCCCTCCCCCACATTTAACCTGAAAGCGCGTTGTTTGTTCGTCGATCATCTCAACAACATATAAGTCATGAATCATCACTTGCCGTGTCTTCATAACAGGCGTTTCACCCTTACGGGCCGCTTTGTAGGCCGGCTGACCCTGGGTTTTAATAGCTGAATAAATGGGCGGAACTTGGTCAATCTGCCCCAAGAATTGCGGAATAACGGCGTTAATCGATAAAAGCGTGGGGTAAACCTGACACTGATGAATCACCTTTCCTTCGGCATCATCCGTATCACGGGATTCACCCCACCGCACATCAAATTCATAGACTTTGGGCCCGGTAGGCATATAAGGAATCAGTTTGGTCGCCTCACCCAAGGCCACCACCAAAACACCTGTGGCCAAAGGATCAAGCGTCCCAATATGCCCCAACTTTTTGACGTTAAGACCACGACGGACTTTACCAACTACTTGGGTTGAGCTGAGCCCCAAGGGTTTGTCGATGATGAGCCATCCATTATTTACCATCAACAGACCTTTTTCGAAACTCTTCAGTCGCGGCAGCTTCAGTTTCCATTGACATCTTTCTTTTGAAACCCCTGAATAACTTCCTGGACCTTTTAAATCTCCAGATTTCGATAAAGCCTTCGAAAACTATGTTCACGACAAGTTCTAAAATAAATTCCAACAGAACAGAAAGAATGGTCCTAAGCTGCCTCCAGAATTTTCTCCATTTTTACAACAGCGGCTATTTCTTCAATAGATTCAACAGCGGCTAATTCGCGGGCTAAGCGTTCCATTGCTGCTTGGTAAATTTGACGTTCACTGTAAGACTGATCGGAATCGCTGTGGGCTCTGTATAATTCCCTGACCACTTCAGCAATCGACTTTGGGTCGCCCGAATTGATCTTGGTTTCATATTCCTGGGCGCGACGACTCCACATGGCCCTTTTTTGCTTTGTTTTAACAGTTAGGGTATGCAAAGCCCCTTGCATATCGTCTAAGGTGCTTAAAGGCCTAAGCCCCGCTGCCTTTGCCTTGTGAGTCGGCAACCTTAACGTCATTCTTTCTTTCTCAAAGTTAATGACCAATAATTCAAGCTGGTGGCCGCTAATCTCGTGAATCTCGCTCCCTACTAACTTACCAACACCATGTGCAGGGTAAACCACAAATTCGCCGGTCGTAAATTTAAAATCTAACATAACCATGTACCTTAAAAATATTCGTGCCTATTATAATTCTGTAAGTGGGGTCGTTTACCTGTAAATGCAATGCTCAATTTTCATTGATTGCCTGAACCGGGTTTTGGGCTGAATTCAGTTCGAAATTTATCTACGGCTTTCAGCCATTCATCAGCGTCTGCTGGAACAACGCCTTTCGTTGCAATGTTAGGCCACACCCCTGCGTATTGCCGATTCATCTCTATCCATTTCTCGGCACCAGGATTACTATCAGGAATAATCGCCTCTGCAGGACATTCGGGCTCGCAAACACCACAATCAATACATTCATCTGGATTGATAACCAGCATGTTTTCGCCCTCGTAAAAACAATCAACGGGACAAACACTAACACAGTCCATGTATTTACAACGGACGCAAGCCTCTGTTACGATATAGGTCATTGGAATGACTCAACTCTGTAGATAACTCTGCCAGGTCGGTGTTTTGACAAACTGGCAAAGCTAGATTCATTTATCATTTGACCTAGTTTTCTAGCACAATTATTGAAGAGAATCAAGGTTCCATAAAAAATATAAGACTTACCTGGACGACTGGCCCGATTCTTGCTAAAATAACAATGGTAAAAGATTAAGTAAAATGGAGAATTCTTATAGCCCGTTCGCCCACAGATTCGTTTAATTCGCGCGAGACCCCTAAACATGATGGTCCAAGAGTTAATGAAGAAATTACAGCCCCTCAAGTTCGGTTAGTTGATGAAGACGGCGAAATGATAGGTGTTGTGACCCGTCAGGATGCCCTGCGGAGGTCGTCGGATCTTGGTTTAGATCTGGTAGAACTTTCCCCTAACGCTGAACCACCAGTTTGTAAAATTCTTAACTACGGTAAGTTTAAGTACGAACAACAAAAGAAAAAAGCCGAAGCGAAAAAGAAGCAGAAAATCATCGAAATTAAAGAAGTCCAAATGCGACCGATGATTGATGAAGGCGACCTGGCGACTAAATGCCGTGCGATTCACCGCTTTTTGGGTGAAGGAAATAAAGTTAAAATTTTGATGCGCTTTCGGGGACGTGAATTAAGCCATCAGGAAATTGGGCTAGATATTTTACTAAAACTAAGACAAGATTTTGAAGAAATCGCCAAGGCCGAAAACATTCCCAGATTAGAAGGTCGTCAAATGATCATGATCTTGGCACCCAATAAATAAATTTTTTAATTTAAGAGAATACGATGAACTTACTTTTAACAATTCATATTTTAATAACGATTGCGCTGATTGCGATTATCTTGTTGCAGCGCAGTGAAGGTGGTGGTGGATTATTGGGCGGCAGCGGCGGTGGCGGCGCTGGAGGCGGAATGTTCACAGCCCGTGGAGCCGCAAACCTTTTAACCCGTATTACGGCTGTGTTAGCAGTTTTGTTTATTGGCAATTGCATCTTGATGACAATTATCACCAGTTCACAGCTGCGTCATGCCTCTTCGCTATTAGACTCTAAAAAACCTGAAGCGCCTCAATCTTAAATGACTACCCGTTATATCTTTATAACTGGCGGGGTGACGTCTTCCCTAGGGAAGGGCCTTGCCTCAGCTGCCTTAGGAGCGTTGCTACAGGCGCGTGGCTATTCGGTTTTGTTGCGCAAGCTTGACCCTTATCTCAACATTGACCCCGGAACACTAAGCCCCTATGAACATGGGGAGGTTTTTGTAACCGACGATGGCACAGAGGCTGACCTTGATTTAGGTCATTATGAACGGTTTACAGGGGTTTCGGCGCGATCGAGTGATTACGTCACAACCGGTAAAATTTATTCGACGGTTCTTAGTAAAGAACGCCGCGGTGATTATTTGGGCGCGACTGTCCAAGTTATTCCCCATATTACCGATGAAATTAAAAGTTTCATTATGCGCGACACAGAAAATGCTGATTTTGTTTTATGCGAAATTGGCGGCACGGTTGGTGACATTGAAGGCTTGCCTTATTTAGAAGCCATTCGTCAGCTGCGCAATGATTTGGGCAGAGAACACACTTTATTTGTCCACCTAACATTGTTGCCTTACATTGCCACGGCGGGTGAGTTAAAAACAAAGCCAACGCAGCACTCGGTTAAGGAACTGCTGAGCGTGGGTATTCAGGCTGATCTTTTGCTGTGTCGAAGTGATCGCCCTATTCCCCAAGATGCTAAACGTAAATTAGCCCAGTTTTGTAACGTCGCCAGCGATAATGTGATTGCTGCTTTGGATGCAACTAATATTTATCAGGTCCCTTTGCAATACCATGAAGAAGGCCTAGATCGCCAGGTTTGCCGCCACTTTGGCCTTGATGACTCTGCAAGCGATTTAACGCGTTGGCAACATATTCAAACAAAGCTGGGGGCAACGTCCCAAAGCCTTAAAATAGGCATAGTCGGAAAATACACCCAACTGTTAGATGCCTATAAATCTTTAATCGAAGCCTTGAATCATGCAGCCATAGCCCATGGTGTAAAGCTTGACTTGGTTTGGATTGATTCGCAAGACATTGACCAGCTGCCTCAAAAATTAAATTCTCTTGAAGCAATTTTGGTTCCTGGTGGGTTTGGCGAACGAGGCGTAGCAGGCAAGATTGAGGCTGTACGTTTTGCCCGTGAAAACAATGTTCCTTTCTTTGGAATTTGTTTTGGCATGCAATTGGCAGTCATCGAAGCTTGTCGCAATCAGTTAGGGTTAAGCCAAGCCTCAAGTACTGAGTTTGGACCCACGCCAGAACCTGTGGTTGGTTTGATGCGCGAATGGCAATCAGAGGCAGGAATGCAAACCCGAACCGAAAGCAGTGATTTGGGGGGAACTATGCGGGTGGGGTCTTACCCTTGCCGTTTAGCGCCACATTCTTTGGTTCATAAAATTTATAATACCGACTTAATTCAAGAACGTCACCGTCATCGGTATGAGGTTAATACGCATTACATCGACCGACTGGCGCAGGCTGGATTACAGTGTTCTGGACTGTCACCTGATGGGGTGTTACCGGAAATTGTTGAACGCCCTGATCACCCTTGGTTTATTGGTGTACAGTTTCACCCTGAACTAAAATCACGTTTGTTTGAGCCTCACCCCTTGTTTTCATCTTTTCTGAAAGCAGCGATGGCTTTTGGAAATGCCACTCCTAAATAAAAGCATTAAGACTTTTATTTAAACCTCTAACACACCAATAGACTATCTTCGTCATGGCAGAATCTTGCCCCCACACGCCATGGCCCTTGCTGTGCATGGCGTTGCCATGACACATTCTCCTTAAACTGACACCTTACCAGTCCCCCTGTAGTAAATTCCCAACACATCAATAGGCTATCTTCGTCATCACGAGGAGCGAAGCGACGTGGTGATCTCCAGTCATTTGGGCACACTTTCAGGGGATTGCCACACCCCTTTCAAGGGTTCGCAATGACGGGCTTGCTTGTCATCACTCTACGATCAAGATGACGAATATTCTTTAATATTACTCACCCCTTAATTTATAAAAAACTCAATATAAATACTATTTATGCTTAAAATGCTCATTATTTTAAGATAATTAAATAAATATTATATACTTGATTTTTT
>CAIVFQ010000061.1 GCA_903905285.1 uncultured Alphaproteobacteria bacterium | reverse complement strand
AGTGACGAGATCATCAATAACTACATCGACAATCATACAGATGCTCACAAAACAGATAATTTGCATAACTTATCTTTAGATTGACCGCGACTTCCAGTCTAGATAGCAACCTGCCAGCTTCAGCTGGCTGTCATTGAGTTCACTCGCCCAACAGGAAGTTAAAAATTACAAACAACTTCTTCGCCTTAGCGAGTTACACACACCAAACGATGTTAATTTGTTGCTGTGCTTAGTACGCCGTTTTATTGGTTTCGACCTATTTATTGGTTTCGACCAGTGTATTCCTCATAAAAAACTAAAACTTTTTAAAGACATGGATTATTACGAAGTCGGTTACTATGAACAAATCCGCGCATTGCTGATCCGTTACTCTGATGACGAGGCAGTTGACTTTGTCGAGAAGTCAATTCAAGAAAAAATAACAATCGAACCTGCCCAACATAAACAAATTTCACATTTCCATATTAGCGCTCCCCCAATTAACCCAAAAGCTGTGAGAAATTTTGAATTTTTTTTCAGTCAGCTGGAATTGCAGGATCCTTTTTACGTGGGCCATCGTCGTTCGATGTCTTCTTTAGGGGAGAAATTAAGAGGACTAAATGCCAGAAGAAATTGTTTAATAGGTTACGCGAAGATGATTCATTTTTCAGACCCGGAAATCTTAATAACAAGAGTCGAGAGGCGCTATGAATCCTTCGTGACACTTTTTCTTAGGGTTTATGACCTTGATCAGAAAATCAAAATAATTGAAGATAAGTCAGGGAAAATCTTGCTACTGATTTCTAAGAAAAAGCAAGAAGCTGAAAAACAAAGACTTGCTGAGGAAAGAAGAGAAAAAGCTGAAGAACAGCAAAGAAAATCGAAAGCTTCAAAAGCAGTTACGCCTTCCAAACCCGCTGTTCTTGAGAAATCCCCCCCTCCACCCGCAGAAGAAGCGATACCCGTTGGTGCTCCTGAAGCGACAGAACCTTTAGAAGAACATCCATTAGAGTGTGCTATAGAGACGATCAGAGCAGTAGCAGCCAGAGCTCAGGCTCCCCTACCAGTAAGGAGAACAGAACCTCAACCGCCCGCGCGACGTGAACACGAACTTGTTCGAACTATATTGGGAAAAGACTCTATAAAGAGCGTCAGATTCATGTCTAAACTTGCAAGTTTCCTCAGCACACAGCCTCTACCGGGAAGCCTTACACCAGCCGAGGCTAAAGAGGCACGGCAGATTATGAATAGAGGGGGATCAAAACGCCTCGCCTCCCTTTATGGTCCTGCTGGCGAACTGTCTTTGTGCTATTTTCATGAACCTCACGGTCGTGATGATGATATCCACCCCAAAGATTTCATGTGGAAAAACGTTCGCAGCTCTTTAGAAGCTACGGGATACTTGTCAGCAGAAGACTGATAAAAACCAGAAATAAGTACGCGATTGAAAAACTGAACAGCAACATGGCCTTTGCGTAACCCTTAAATAAGGCTATGGCAAGGGCTATGAAACAGCCCCCTAAAAGGGTCGCAAAAATAAGGTACCAGCCAGAAACCAAACCTAAGATGTAAGGTAAATATGCGGAAAGAACGGTTAAAACAGCATAAACAATAATTTGTTTCTTGGCCGTTTTTTCCCCCTTAACATGCGGCAACATAGGAATACCAGCCTTAGCATAGTCATCACCACACTCCAAACACAGTGACCAAAAGTGAGCAGGCGTCCACAGAAAAATAATCAAACATAATGACCAGGCCTGTAGGTTGGTTTCGTTCATAACACTGGCCCAACCAATGACAGGTGGTAACGCTCCTGCAAGGCCACCGATAACAATGTTTTGTACCGTTCTGGGTTTTAAAAGAATGGTGTAAATCCCAATATAAAAAAAAGTGGTGAAGGCCAACCAAAAGGCCGCAACCCAGTTTACCGCAAGGCCCATACTTAGAACGCTTCCCAAGCTTAGGCCTATGCCCAAACTCAAAGCTGAATCAGGATCAATACTTCCTGATGGCAACGGGCGATTTTGAGTGCGCTTCATTAAACTGTCGCGATGCCGTTCAACCCACATGTTCAGACAGCCTGCCCCGCCAGCACCAGCAGCTAAGCTAAGAATTGCCGTGAGTTGTAAAATGGGGTGTAACGTTCCTGGTGCCAAAACCATGCCGCACCATCCTGTAAAAATAACCAAGGACATGACCCGTGGCTTTAACAGCTGCCAATAATCATTTAAGGAAGCGGTGGAAATAGGGGTAATTTGAGAAGCATAAACAGTCATTTTAATAATTTGTTAACCTTAATGAATAAAGGGTTAATTTTGTTTTTTCCACCCCGCAAAACAATTAATTTTGGAAACTTGCAGAACATAAATATTGACTCATCAGTGAATCACAGGCTGTTCGTCAAAGCTGTGAAAAGGTGGCGGTGATGACAGCGTCCATTCCAACGTTGTTGCCCCTTCCCCCCATGGGTTAGCAGGACACGGCGTTTTTTCCCGAAACAGGCGCCACACCATATACAAGAAAAACAGAGTAGAAAACCCAGTTAGCAACCCGCCTAAAGAACTGACAAAATTCCACCCTGAATAGGCATCTGGGTAGTCAGGTATTCGCCTTGGCATGCCCGCAAGGCCCAAGAAATGCATAGGGAAAAACAGGATATTAACCCCAAAAAATGTTAGCCAGAAATGAATTTTGCCTAAGGTCTCGTTATATTGATACCCAGACATCTTGCCGATCCAGTAATAAAAACCAGAAAAAATGCCGAATACCGCCCCCATGGAAAGCACATAATGAAAATGGGCCACAACGTAATAGGTATCGTGTAACACCACGTCCACCTCTCCATTCGCCAACACGACGCCAGTCAGCCCCCCAATGGTGAACAGCATGACAAAGCCTGTGGCGAATAGCATAGGTGTTTTAAAGGTGATTGACCCGCCCCACATGGTGGCGATCCAACTAAAAACTTTAATCCCCGTGGGTAAGGCAATAATTAAGGTGGCAATGGTAAAGTACGCCCGAACCGACGTTTGCAACCCCACCGTAAACATATGATGCGCCCCACACCAATGGCAACCATAGCATAGGCCATGCCCAAATAACCAAAAACAGGCTTGCGCGAAAAGGTTGAGATCACCTGACTAACCACCCCAAACGCTGGCAAAATCATGATGTAGACTTCTGGATGGCCAAAAAACCAAAACAGGTGCTGAAATAAAACAGGGTCACCACCGCCTGCCGGCTCAAAGAAAGTGGTGCCAAAATTACGATCGGTCAGCAACATGGTAATGCCGCCGGCTAAAACAGGCAGCGATAATAAAAGCAAGAAAGACGTAATCAGCATTCCCCACACAAACAACGGCATTTTGTGAAACCCCATGCCAGGGGCCCGCATGTTCAAAATGGTCGTGATAAAGTTAATCGCCCCTAAAATAGACGATGCCCCTGCTACATGAAGGCTGAGCAACATAAAATCAACCGCGGGCCCATTGTGACCTATTAATGAACTTAGGGGGGGATAAAACGTCCATCCTGTGCCAGCGCCCGCACCACTCAGACAGGCGAAAAATAACAAAATAAGTGAAGGAATAAGCAACCAAAAACTGACATTATTCAACCGAGGAAACGCCATATCAGGCGCACCAATCATCAAGGGCACAAACCAATTGCCAAACCCGCCAATTAGGGCAGGCATGACCATAAAGAAAATCATCAACAAGCCATGGGCGGTCATCACAACGTTATAAAGCTGGTAATGGGTTCCAAAAACAGGGCTGCCAGGGCATGCCAACTGGGCTCGCATAACCATAGACAGAAAACCACCCAAAAGGCCCGCCATCACGGCAAAAATCAAATAGAGTGTGCCTATGTCTTTATGGTTGGTTGACAAAATCCAACGACGCCACCCCGTAGGGGCATGATCATGGAAAGCGTTATCATTCGTCGTCATACTTTTAAAAACTGCCTTGGTTCTTTACCCATTGATCGTACTGTTCTTTTGAAACAACATGAATAGCAATTGGCATAAAACCATGGTTGATGCCACACAATTCTGAACATTGACCGTAATAAACGCCGAGTTCATGAATTCGAAACCAGGTTTCGTTAATACGACCAGGAACACAATCACGCTTAATACCTAATGCTGGCACGGCGAAACTATGCAGTACGTCGCTTGAGGTGACGAGAATACGAACCGTCGCATCAACCGGCACCACCAACCGTTTATCAACCTCTAACAACCGGGGCTGTCCATGCTTTAAATCTTTTGTCTCAACGATATTACTGTCGTAACTAAAACACTTTGCGGGGTCATCATGGGGGTATTCATATGTCCAGTACCATTGACGACCGATCGCCTTGATCGTTATGTCTGCGTTTTGAGGCACATCCAACTCAAACAATAATTTCACCGAGGGAACTCCAATAATCACCAAAATGACGACAGGGACCACCGTCCAAGCAATTTCTAGAAGAATGTTGTGAGAGGTTTTACTGGGTATTGGATTGCGTTTACGGCGAAACCGGTAAATCACATAACCTAATAATAAGGCGACAATGCAAGCAACCGCCGCGATAACAACCAGCAACAAATGGTGCATGTTTTGTATGGCATCGGCCACAGGAGAGGCAGCTGGCTGAAAGCTTATTTGCCAAGGCTTTGCCAGAAAATGTTGTATTGAATCGGGTAAAGGTGCAGCAGTCACAACTTCAAGTTGCCATGTTGCGTGACGTTTGACAATAACGATCTTTCTTAACTATACGATAATTGCTCTTGACGGTACGACTCTAGTTGATGTTTGATCTGGGCAATATGTTTTTTAAAAATACAATTATACCTATGAGTGACATTTCTTCTATACCCAATGGATTTCGGAACATGAATTCGAAAATTTTAGAAGGCCAGATTTCGAAAGACAAAGGGGATACCACAGTACCCGTTCATGTGGCCTTTATCATGGACGGAAATGGCCGATGGGCTAAGGCCAAAGGTTTACCAACTATTGCAGGCCATCGGGCTGGCGCCGAAACCGGCAGGCGCATTACCGAACGGGCAGCTCAATTGGGTATTAAATATTTAACCTTGTACACCTTTTCGTCAGAAAACTGGTTGCGCCAGAAAAGCTGGATTGATGACCTGATGGGGCTTATTCGATGGTATTTAAAAAATGAACTGAAGTCATTAATGAAAAACGGTGTGCGTCTGCGCGTTATTGGCCAGCGCGACCTTTTACCCCCTGACATTCAAACTCTTATCGAACAAGCAGAAGAACAAACACAAAACAATACGACCATCACAGTGATTCTAGCCTTAAGCTATGGTGCCCGTCAGGAATTAACACACGCCATGAAAAGCATCGCCCATAAAATCGCTGAAGGCACCCTTCATGCTGAAGACGTGACGCCCGCACTTATTGAACAAAATCTTTATACAGCAGGCATTCCAGACCCCGATTTATTGATTCGAACCAGCGGAGAGCAACGCTTAAGCAATTATTTATTGTGGCAAATGGCGTACACAGAATTCGTTTTCTCACCTACCTTTTGGCCTGATTTTACAGCAGATGAATTTGACCAGGCACTTCAAACGTATCAGCATAGGCAACGCCGTTATGGTTTGTTGTAAAAGTATGTTTTTTCACAACGAACTCTTCTTGCGCGTTATAACATGCCTGGTTGGCGTGCCGCTGGTTATTTCCCTTATTTGCCTGGGGTCTCCCTATGTGGATGGATTGGTGTATCTGCTCCTGGTCGGCATGTTGGTCGAATGGTTCAACATGAACAAGAAAACAGTTTTCCAGTCCTTAAAAGGCATTTCTATTTTCTTAAGTGGTGCGCTTTACATTGCAATAGCTGTGGGCTTTTTACTCAGCTGGCGTCATCAACCAGGATTAATTTTATGGCTATTAAGCATTGTCTGGGCAACGGATATAGGGGCCTATTTTGTGGGATCGTACTTTGGGGGACCTAAGTTAGCACCCCGCATCAGCCCGCGTAAAACCTGGTCTGGGTTTGTTGGTGGCACTGTGTTTGGTATGGCGGCAGGCTGGGCGTTAAGCAGTTATGCAGGTATGGCGATACCTTTATCGTTATTTGGAACGCTTTTGATCGTGTCAGTTGCTGCTCAAATAGGCGATTTAATCGAATCAGGTGTTAAACGTTATTTTGATGTTAAAGACAGTGGCAATATTATCCCCGGCCACGGCGGTTTATTAGATCGATTAGACAGCCTTTTATTGGTGGCTATCTTCTACAAACTTCTCTTGATACTCGTGAAACTTTAAGCAGCCCAGGACATAACAAGTGGCCATATAAACCGTTAATCCAACGGTGACCAATAAACTAACGGCGCTGATACGATGCAAAAGCTGTACATGATAAAGCCAAGAGTTACAGACTGAATAAACAATGACCAAGGCACCCAATGTTGCCGCAGAAGCTGTGACCGTTTTGACCAAGTAATGCCCCAATGGTTTGTCAAAGGCAATCAACCCCCGCCTGGATAACAAATACCACAGCAACCCAGCATTTGCCCATGCAGCAATGGATGTGGCCAAGGCTATACCCAAATGTTTGTACTTGAAGATCAACAATAAATTTAAAACAATGTTAATAACCATGCTGGCCAAGGCAGTCAAAATGGGGGTTAAGGTATCTTGGCGGGCAAAAAAGCTGCTGCTAAATATTTTGATTAAAATATACGCAGGCAAACCCGTTGCAAACCCAAAGACGGTGGAGGCCACAGCCTGGGTTGAATAGGCGTCAAATTTCCCCCGCTCAAACAAAACGTGCACCAACGGTTCAGCAAGGTACATCAACCCCACCATAGCGGGCAGCGTAATCAACATCGCAAACTCAATGGCCCGGTTTTGGGTATAAAGGGCTGAGTCAACCTTTTGTTCGCGCCACAGGCGTGACAAGACAGGCAATAATACCGTTCCCATGGCAGTGCCGGTTATGCTGATAGGCAATTGATACAACCTGTCTGCGTAATAAAGGTAAGAGTTTGTCCCAATCGGCAGCAACGATGCCATCATGACATCAATCATCAGGTTAATTTGTAAGGCCCCTGATCCAATGGCGGCGGGAATCATCCGTTTGCCGAATGACTTAACCCCAGGACTAGAACTGCCATGAAAACGAAACCTGGGGCGAATGCCATACAACCAACAAGGAATAGCCACCCATAACAGTTGAAAAACACCCGACGCCATAATCGCCACGGCAACATCAGTTCCTTGCGCAATCTGAAGCGGATCAAAAACCAACAAAACGGCGATAATGCTTAAATTCCCAACCAACGGTGAGGAAGCTGCAATCGCAAATTTATCGATAGAATTCAACACGCCACTAAACAAGGCCGTTAACGAAATCAATAAGATAAAGGGAAACGTTAGGCGTGAGAAAAAAATCGCCAGCTGGCAGAGTTCGGGTTTGGCACCCACTAAAAAGATTTTGACGATCAGCGGCATAAAAATTTCAAAAACAATAACAACGCCAATCAGAATCGCTGTCATCAGGCTCAGAATATGCTGCATAAAGTCTTGGGCTTTTTGCGGCGATTCCACATTCAAGCCTGCGAATAAAGGCACAAACGAGGCATTAAAGGCCCCCTCGGCAAAAATACGCCTTAGAAAGCTGGGAATCTTAATGGCAATGACCAAGGCATCCATGATCAAGCCGGTGCCAATATACTTGGCCATCAAGACATCGCGTACGAAACCCGTCATACGACTTAGAATCGTGAAAAATGCCACGGAAAGGGCAGACTTAACAAGACGCATAAAAAGATAGATAGATTGAATTTCAATCAGTCAATTAGGCAATTTTTGACGCGAATTGCAAGATTATTTTTGGTCACACACAAAGGTTACGCCTATTCCCCACTCCGGAGCCTAATTTCTGTATCAAGAATCGGCTCTTGAAATCTACCAAGGCGCCCACCGCGTTCTAAATACCCCCTCCGTACTAAAGTAAATTGAGGAGTTTGCGTAGTATTCCCAAGCATAACAATATTGTAGTCAGTGCAATCCATTTTATAGAAAACGTGACTGCCGCCTGCCTCAATTTGGATTGCCTCTAAAGGCTTTCTTTCTTGTTGTATAGCCAGCCTCACAGGAACAGGCTGGCTGTTTTGAACACGCACGAAAAGCTCGCCGCCCTTAAAAGACCCCAATACCGCAAACGGGCACTCAGCATGGCTGGTTGCTGCCTGAGACAGGGGACAAAGGGCCAGCAATAATCCCATGGTCATGACTATCTTCTTGGTAATCATCTTTTTTCTCCTATATATAGTCCCTACGTCTTTTCGAATAAGACCTTCATAAAAACAAATAGGCTGACTTCGTTAATAACCTATTAACGACGGGGTCGTTATTTTGCAGTCGAGATTTGAGGCAATACTGTTTACTATGAAACCTAACAGCAACTAAGTAATCGTTTCTTATATGCAAAAAAAACATGTTGCCGTTTTGATGGGGGGGTGGTCATCGGAACGGGAAGTCTCTTTAAGTTCAGGCGCCGGAGTGATTAAAGCCCTTGAAGAATTGGGACATTCAGTCACGCCCATTGATGTTAAAGGCTCTCTGCCTGATCTTGTCGCACACCTTGTAAGCGCAAAACTTGACGTTATCTTTAACGCTTTGCACGGTGTGGGGGGTGAAGATGGCGTGATACAAGGGGTCTTGGAAATGATGAAAATTCCCTACACCCACAGCGGTGTTGCAGCGTCGGCCATAGCCATGAATAAGGTTTTATCGCGCCAGATTTTTAAGAATCACGGCATTCCCGTTCCCTTAGACAAAGTTATTACCTTTGATGACCTAAAGGCAAATCACCCTATGGCTTTCCCTTATGTGGTTAAACCCATAGGCGAAGGGTCAAGCCGGGGCGTTAGCATTATTTATAACGAAGATGATTATAAAAAGACGCTTGATCAGTGGACGTTCGGTGATCAGATTTTGGTTGAGAAGTATATTCCAGGGCGCGAAATTCACGTTTCAATCCTTAATGGAAAAGCCATCGGTGCTGTCGAAATTAAAGTTGAAAATGGTTATTATGATTACGAGGCGAAATACACGCCTGGACGCGCTGAACACCTGATGCCGGCGCCCTTAACCCCTGATGCCCTTCAAGAAGTTTTAAAATTATCAGAAAAATCCTATCACGCCCTGGATTGCCGCAGCGCCTGTCGTGCTGATTTCCGTTATGATGACACAATAGAGAATCCAACTTTCTATCTGCTAGAGGTTAATACCCAACCCGGCATGACACCGACTTCTTTGGTGCCTGAGACAGTTGGATATTACGGCATGTCTTTTAATCAGTTAGTGCAAGACCTTATCGACAATGCGCGTTGCGATATAAAGACGGGTTCTTAATGATACGTCGCAGTAAAAAGAAACCGACACGTTCAGCACCGTTTGGCATTGGTCAAACGTCGCGAAAGGGCCGACAACGTCAAAGGAAACAATGGCGACGATGGTTTATTAATGCCTTGATGGCTAGCGTATTAATAGCCTTGCCAATAACCTGGTGGTTAGAGTACCCCCACCGCCTTTTGTCTGCCGGTCAGGATTATTTAATTTCTTGTTTAGGAAAATGCGGTTTTCAAATTGAAGACGTTTTTATTGAAGGGCGACAACATACCGGCCCTGACGTTCTGGCACAGGTTATCAATGCCCAACGCGGACAACCTATTTTCGCCCATGATTTGGATCATTTAAAAGAAAAGCTAGAAAAAATTGACTGGATCAAAGGTGTTCATATTCAACGACGCCTGCCCGATCAGTTATATATAAAAATCACCGAACGTCTGCCCATTGCCATTTGGCAACATCAAAAAACCCAGTACCTTGTTGATCGCGACGGCGTGGTTATCCACAATGTGAAGCTGGATCAATTCCAACAACTCCCCTTGGTGATAGGCCCTGACGCCCCAATGCATACGCCTAAAATTCTTACCCTTTTGGAAAAGTTTCCTAAAATCCGTGAAAGGATCAAGGCATTAACAAGGGTTCGTCAGCGTCGCTGGGATTTGACGTTTAAGGATTCTATTCTTATAAAATTGTCCGAGGAAAAACCCGAAGAATCTTTGGCCAGACTTTCCTTGCTTATTGAACAGGGAAAAATTAATGCTGGCGATGTTTCGATGGTTGATCTTAGGAACCCCAAACAGATTGTCTTGCGTCTTTCCCCTGAAGCAGCGGTAAGAATTAAACTAAAAGGCAAAGAGACGTAGTTTTATAGCTGATTCGATATATAGCCAAGTTCACATAAATTGATTGCGTTTTTTCTGGTTTTTCAAAGCCCAAACCCATCTCGCGAACGACCCCAGAATCGATAGGAGGGAGTGCGGCGATCCAGGAAAATATCCCGTCGGTTGCTCTCCTCGTGATTGTGATACTCCATCTTTGATGGAATCATTTTATAGGGGACTGCTATATAATCCGATGGGTTGGTTTTTTCAGGCATAATGACAGCTTATATGGGGGCCCCTCGAAACCCCAAACCGCGACTCCGCAAAACAATT
>CAIVFQ010000060.1 GCA_903905285.1 uncultured Alphaproteobacteria bacterium | reverse complement strand
CGTATTTTCTTAGGTATTGTTAAAAATATAGGCAGTTGTGAAGTCAAAGTTTTTAAACTGTAAAAAATGATTTTTAATAAAAACCACTGGATTAAATTAACCATAGCTGTGTTTATGGCATCAGCAGGGTGCCTTGCCTCGGTTGGTGACGGGAATGATCTATCTTTGGAAGTGGAAGGCATTCAAGCTGTAAGGGTCGTGGTCGCTGAGGGAGCAGGAGCAGAAGGAGCAAACGACCGAAACATAAGAGACGAAAGATGGTGGATCAGAGTGGGAGAGAAGACAGGCGTCTCCCTCGCAATTCTTATGGAAGCATTAGTTGATACAACACCTGTTATTTTGGCCTATTTAAGCGATCAATCCCCTGAATGGGCTTTAGCTTCTTCAGTTCAAAATATGATTTATGCAGGCCTATATGCAACCTCTATTGCCGTAAATTCATATCGCCGTCCTCACCAAACCCCTTCTTTTGAGGGAAATTTGTTAACCATAATACGTCTAGGAAATGTGGTTAACAGCAGTATCGCTGGCTTTATTTCTTGGAGATATTGCGAAACCCACAACAATACTTACAGATTAACGAATACGGTTTTAAACGCAGTGTCTGGCCCTCTCACCTTTGCCTTAAAAATAGCTGCCAATAGGAAAACTCTTCATAAATTCTGGTACGGCACAAATCGGTAAGCATTTTATTTGGCGGGGTAAGCACACAGCACACCGAGATTTACGAATTTTTAATACATTCGACCTATTTCTTAATATTGTGGTGCGAAGATATTTGGATAGGAGCATAAAGCACCCAAGATGCTCTTATTCAAAACGACTCTATTCTTGATTTTTTATAAAAAGGAGAGATTCATGAAAATGACCAATTACACCGCCCGTTCAATAGCGCTAATCTTAGGGACACTATTAAGCACATCTTCTTATGCTAGCGAGTCTTACTTAGATGATGGTAAGCACTCTTCATCTATAAGGTTGGACCAGCATAAAGTCCCCCTCGATCAACAAGGCACTACCCCTGCAGTCGATATAACTAGCAATCCACAAGCTCAGCCAACAAAAAGCAGCGCCCCTGCGTTAGGAGACATCCTAGTATCGAAGGATAGGAAAAGTTTTAACCCAGTCTCAGGAAATCGTAATGAACTTCTTGCGAAACCAACTACAGGTAAGCAAGCAAAAGCAGGTAAAGGTCGCCTTTCTCGGCCTACTCGTGATGTTACTTTTCAAGCTAATAATTACCCAGGGCTTGTTGTCGTTAATCCACAAATTTTGCCTATGATACCAGGTGGATGGAGGATACGTTAAGAGTTAGCCTTCCACAGTCAACGATGATGGAAAGTAGACGCTTCGGGGTAACCCGGAGCGTCTAGAAGGAAGATAACGTTGTCATTTCCTCCAACGTTCAAAAATCGGGAGAAATCCTCAAAACATACAGAAAGGTAAGGGGTAGCATGATCCTGAATATTAATTTAGAAGGAATTCACTATAGAATCTTACGCCGCCACCTCTTGACCATTGGCAATAGCCGACAGGGTTCGGGCAATCACCCGAATTTCTTGCCGTAATTCTTGGGTCAAACGATTGCGTCCTTCAATGGTTTCCTCTAACAACTTGGACATTGTCGCATCAAGGCTGCGTAGATGCGCTGCCTCACCCTGGCTTGCTAATTGATGCTGTTGCAGCCAGTGTTTAAAGCCTTCTTGTAAATCTAATTGATTATGGGTGATTGTTTTAATAATGGCTTGGTGCGCAACCATTTGTTCGGCCATTTGGGTTAGCTTTTCGGTTAAGCTTTGTACAGCCTTCACCACACCCAATCGGTTATCTTCGCTGCGTCGCAAATGGTTTTGCAGACTGGCCATTCCTTCGACTGTTTGTTCTAACAAACTTAAACTGTAAGTGGGACCGTTATAGGCTGTGTTTTTCTCTACCCCTAAACCAGACCGGGTAATAGCGATTAACCGTTCCTCAAGCTTCTGATAAAAACCGGTGGCTGCGCGGCCAATTTGTAAATCCATGAATCCTAAAACCAATGACCCTGCTAAACCAAACAAAGACGAGCTAAAGGCGATTCCCATACCTTCTAAAGGTGATTGCAGCCCTTGTCTTAGCTGATTAAAAGCCTGTGCAGCATCGACCCCCTCTGGGTTTAAATTATTCACAACCCCAGCGATTGAACCAATTGTTTCTGACAATCCCCAGAATGTCCCTAACAAACCCAAAAAGACCAACAGACCCATTAAGTACCGATTCACCCCACGACCTTCATCTAACCGCGCATCAACGCTGCTTAAGACAGACTGTGCAGTTAATGTCGTCAGACCTGCCTGATGTTGGGGATCGTTCAATATAATGGCTAAAGGGGCCAGAATATAGGTTTTGGGTGCAGTTGGAAATTTTTCTACCCCTTCGTCGCAATTTTCAAGCCACGATTGTTCCCTGTAAAGGCGCCAAAGATGATAAAAACTTAAAACAATTCCAAAGACAAAACAGGCCATAATAACCAAGTTCAGAACAAGGTTATGGGCAAAAATACGAATCAATGGCTTTGACAAGATACCCATCGTCGCCAGAACGGCCGCCAAGAAAACCACTTTTTTAAGAAAAATACGCTGAAGATAGGTCATTAAAACGGGTCTCTTTTTAAAAGAATATTTCGTTAAGACTAGCCGAAAATGCCTTCGGTCAAAACTATTTTTTTATATTTTCGTGCCGCGCATTAACCTTTTGTAAACTTTTGTAGACTACTATTAGGTATTAGCCTTGAAGAAGTTGCTAGATGGTTGACGGCCCGACAATGACGGTGTCTAATAATTTTAGT
>CAIVFQ010000059.1 GCA_903905285.1 uncultured Alphaproteobacteria bacterium | reverse complement strand
TTGTATACAGTGATGGAGCGCTTTGTCACTGTAGACGAATTTTCATCGGGGTGGAACCCGGTGCGAAGATGTGCCCAAAATCGCAAGATTTTGAGGCAAAGGGAGAATCATGTTGTGGTGCGCGGTGGGGAGGCAACGCGGGTTGGGGTTCGGCCAGGAGGGCCCCTTCATAAGTCACAAATATGCCCAGAAAAACCAGTCCTTTGATTTGCCAAGCTCTAAGTTGCAAACAACGTCTATCGCTGTCGATCGGCTCTGAATTCAATCCACAAAAACCATCTTTTGCATTTTTAATCAGGTTGCCCCGTTCAACAGTTGTCGGGGGGTGGTATTTTGTTTACACTATTAATTATTGTTTATAAAAAATTTAAAAAAAATATGTTGCAGTCTTTTCGTGAACAGTCAGGCAAATGGTTTATCAAGGTTTTATTTGGGGCCATTATCGCCAGCTTCGTTGTCTGGGGAATTGGGGATATTATTCGCGGCTATGGCCAGAATCGTTCCCTAGCTAAGGTAGGGGGGCACGCAATCTCTTACGAACAGTATGCAACGACCTTGCAGCAAGAGGTTAGCCGAATTCAACAGGCTATCAAGGAACGGGTAACGCCCGCTCAACTTCAGCAATTGGGGCTTTACCAACAGGTTCTAGACCAGCTGATTAACCAAAGTGTTTTAGAACAAGAATTGGAACGATCCAAATTGACGGTATCTGATAGTTTGGTCAGAAACCAAGTACATGCTATTCCTGCGTTTCAGCAGGGCGGTATCTTTAATCGCCAACTTTTTGACGAGCTGCTGCGCAACAACGGTCTAAGCGAGCGCGCGTTCCTTAAGGATATTAAACAATCGCTTTTGGGCCAACAGCTGATTGCGCCGTTAACAATTGGTATGGCATTGCCAACTTTTTACCAAGACGTGTTGTTTAAAGCCTTGAATGAAAAGAAGGTTTTCAGTGTTGTGATGATTCCTTCCGATAAAATTAAGCTGACACACGCACCCACAGCAGCAGATCTAAAGTTACATTACACGAAACACAAAGACACCTATGCGATTCCTGAATTTCGTTCTGTCACGCTTGTGTTGATAAAAGCGAAAAGTCTGTTGGCTCAAATTCCTGTTAGTGAAGACGACATAAAGCAAGAATATGAAAAGCAAGCAGGCCAATTTACAAAGCCTGAAAAACGGGCGGTTAAGAGCCTGACATACGCAACTCAAGAGCAAGCCTTAGAGGCGTCCAAGCTGGTCAATGCAGGTCAGCCTTTGGAATTGGTGGCTAGAAATATTAAGGGTGGTAAACTTGATGATTTGGGCGTTGTTGAAAAATCAGGGTTGCCTGAAATTGCGGCAGACGTTGTTTGTGGCTTAGAACTTGGTAAATCATCAGAACCGATCGACACAGGATTTGGTCATGTCATTTATCAAGTGACAAAAATCGTGCCAGAAACGCAGCAACCTCTAGGCGAGGTAAGGGCGCAAATTCAAGAAAACTTGCGTCTTCAAAAGTTTGGTGATTCGTTAACCAACCTCAGAAATAAAATAGAAGACAGCCTCGCTGGCGGCGAAAAGTTAGAGGATGTTGTCAAAGCGAATCAACTATCAACCGAGGTTGTTCCCGCATTTAACCAAAAAGGTCAAACCAAAGATGGCAAACCCGCCTTCGCAACGTTGCCAATGCTTGTTGTAAAGCAAATTGTTGAACAGGCCTTTGGTTTGGGTGAGGGCAATCAAAGCCCCGTAATAGAGGCCGATTCAGAGAATTGTTTCGTTTTGCAGGTCAATAAAATTGATGCACCTTATACCCCTGAATTTGAAAAAATCCAGTCTTTGGTTGAAAAAGATTGGGTGGCTGAGAGTAAAAATGATGCGGCTGCTCAACTGGCACAATCTGTTGTTCAGCAAGTTAAAAGCCTGTCTGATTTGGCGCGTCTGGCTAGCCAACATGGCCTAACAATTATGGTCAATCAACCGTTAAGTCGGGCTGACTTTGCTTCAGCAAAAAAGGATAAAGAGACCGATCTTCAAAAGAACCTAAATCCTGATTTATTAGCAAAAGCTTTGCAGCTGCCTTTGAACCAAGCCGCGTACGGATTAACGGCTGACGGCAAGGGATTGGCCGTTATTATGCTGCAACGGGTTGAACCGTTTAAGCCTGACCTTGAGAAAAAGAAAAAGTTTTCCGAGCTTTTAAAAGACATGATTGAAAAAGATATTATGGCTGTTCTTTTGCAAAAATTCCGGACACATTTCAAGGTTTCCATTGATCAAGAATTGATGAAGCAAGTTACTCAAGACGCTGGTTAATGATAAGGGGTTCGTAAATTACAAGAACCCCTTTTAATGCTCTGTTAATACTTATGCTCTAGAATTTTACTTAAGGAAACTTACAGTAAAATGACTTACCTTGTTATCATTCTCTTGCATTAAAAAGTCTTTTTTATGGCTTTTCGTTGTGGCCATAAGCTTAACGGCTTTTGACGTTGGTCCGGCTTATGCAACAATAAAACGTCCCCACCTAAAAACGCCGAAGGCCCTGAAAAATGCTAAAGATAAAGTTAAAAAAGGTGCCGAGGAGGCTGGTGGTAAAATAGAAAAGGCTTTCAAAAAGGCCCTTGATAAGGTTATCGAGGCGGGCAACAAAGCCCTTGAGCCTCTTGGTTTTTCAATTACTGAGATACAGAATATTTTTAAACAGCTGAAACCAACAATGAAGCTTATGAAAGATCTTAAGGCTGACCCTACGAATCCTAAAAAAATTAAAGCCCTTCGCGACTCTGAAGGTAAAAAACTGACGGAAGAATTTGTCGATGGTCATTGCAATAGTCCACAGGTAATCATTGCCTCTGCCCTTCCTTACGTTGGTAACGGGGTGACAACGGCTTGTTCCCAATTAACCTCAGTAGTGGCCAAAATAGAGAAAGTATTGGCAATGTCTGAGAAAGCAGACACGCTTATACAAGATTCCAAGAAAGGCAAAGCCTCTAAGAAAAGCAAAGCCCCTGAAAACGATGATGACGGAGCAGAGGACGAATAGCTTCTATAAGCCTGTTTGTAATCGTTCCAGCAGTTGTTTGACGGTTGGAATAAACCCATTGGCATAGAACGGGTCTTGACCAAACCGATAAGCCTGGTGGCCAGCAAACATCAATTGGTTTTCTACATCATCACTGTGGCTGATAGCTTGCAAGGTTTTTTGAATACAAAAGGACCGCGGATCAGCTTTTCTGCCTGTGGTGTGATGCTCGTTCTGTGCCCAATTGCTAAACGCACAGGCTGACAAGCAACCCATACAGTTAATCTGGTCGCTTAAGATTTCATTCTCATTTGAAGGCGTTACAAAAATAAGCGTCGAATCAGGGGTGCGCATCGCCTCGGTAAAGCCTTGGCTGACCCATCCTTGTGCCCATTCCTTTTCGTGTTGCGTCAAGTAAACCAACCGACCGCGTGCACCTACGGCAAAGGGTGCGATATGTTCACCAACAGGTGTGACGCTATAGGCGACTTGTCGTTCAGATCGTCCTTCTAAATCTCTCAAGAAATCGTTCTGAACAGCTGATGAATAGAAACCTGTGGGGCTGAAGCGATTCAGTTTAATATCGCCTTCCTGAAGGGTTACTAATTTCTTTTTCCATTCTGCTGAAATAGGGCTTTCTTGCGTCAGCAATGGTCGTGTTCCAAATTGAAACGCAATCGGTCCTACCTCGGGGTTGTCTAACCAATCTTGCCATTCATTAAGGGCCCAAACACCCCCCGCCATAAAAATAGGAACATTGTCCAAACCACATTCGCGCATGGCTTGACGAAGCTCTATCACGCGGGGCAAAGGTGATTGGGGGATTAAAGGATCTTCGCTGTTTGAAAGGCCGTTATGTCCCCCTGCCAACCAAGGGTCTTCATAAACGACGCCGCCAAGGAAGTCGGAAAATTTATGGTAGGCGCGCCGCCAAAGAATACGAAACGCACGGGCTGATGAAACAATTGGGTGATAATACACCCCATAGTGTACACAAATCTCTGCCAATTTATAAGGCATGCCGGCACCACAGGTTACCCCGTGGACAAGTCCCTTAACTTGCGATAAAACCCCATGCAGAATGGGTTCAACCGCGCCCATTTCCCACAACACATTCATATGAATGCGCCCCAGTCCGTTTGAGTGTTCATGGGCGATGCGGGCCTGAGTAATGCCGCCTTGAATCGCAAACTGGATTAATTCTTCATGACGCTCACGGCGTGTTTTTCCATGATAAATAACAGGGATAAGGCGGCCTTGTGCATCAAGGGCGTCAGCATTCACCGCTGAAAAGGTTCCAACACCACCTGCTGCTGCCCAAGCACCGGAACTTTCGCCGTTCGATACAGAAATCCCTTTTCCCCCTTCAACCAAAGGCAAAACTTCCCGGCCAGATATGGTAAGCGGGCGCAAAGATTTCATTGGAACTTATCCTAGTCTGTAAGCGTATATTGCCCCTTGTTGTAAACGGTATTAACGTCAAGATCAAGGGTTCAAGAACAAAAAATGAAAAACATCCTTTTCTTCTATGGGATAAGTGTTTATCAATGGATCAAATCTTGTTACTTCCTGAATTGTCATGACAAATAATAAACATGTTGCAATAATCGGCGCAGGGTCTTTTGGAACGGCTTTAGCCTTGGCTATGGCGCGTGGAAATCATCATGTAACTTTGATTCCGCAAACAAAAGATCATGAGCATGAGCTTATAACCCATCGTGAAAATAAAACGTATTTTCCCGGGTTTACCCTTGATTCAAGAATTGACATTAACAGCGATTATTCCGTCCTTCAAACGGCTGATGTTATTTTATGGGTGATTCCCACCCAATACAGTCATGGCCTTTTATCGACCATAAAGTCGACAATACCCGATCATGTTCCTTTTGTTATTTGTTCAAAAGGCATTGATTGCACCCAAACACCAGTAACGCACGATTCTTTGCTAAGTTCCATTGTGGCGAAAATTATAAACAATCCTTTGGCTGTTTTATCAGGGCCTAACCTTGCCATTGAAATTGCACAAGGTTTGCCGGCTGCTGCGACTCTTGCTGCTGATTCTATGGATATGGCTGAACATCTTTCCCATTTGTTATCCACACCTCTTTTTTCTCTTTTTGCCCATGACGACATGATTGGCGTTCAAATTGCAGGCGCGGTTAAAAATATTATCGCCATTGCCGGTGGTATTATCTCTGGGGCTGAATTAGGTCAAAATGCCAAGGCGGCGTTGCTGGGCCGGGGGCTGGAAGAGATGAAATCTTTAGGGATGGCAATGGGCGCGCGGTCGGAAACCTTTTTTAGTCTAGCAGGGATGGGGGATCTTATCTTGACCTGTACCAGCACCCACTCGCGCAACACAAGTTTAGGGATCGCCTTAGGGCAAGGGAAGTCCTTGAGAGAGATTTTGGAATCACGCAACAGTGTTTCTGAAGGGGTCTACACAGCCGAGGCCGTGCATAGTTTGTCAAAGCGATATCAGATAGACATGCCTATTTGCGAGGCAGTTTATCAAGTGGTACAACAAAATATTCCGGTTGGTGCGGTTATGAAAGCTTTAATAGGGGCAAGAAATTCAATCCATTCTTTCTAATTCTATAGACGACAATATTAAAAGGCGTTTGTTTAGAAGCTTTCTAGTTGTAAAAAACCTCTAAATTGTTTTTAATAAAGAATAGTAGAGTAGGGGGGAAGAGTGCGCTATTTTTTCGTTAACGTAATTTATTTCATTGTGGCCATTAGCTTAAGCTGTGGTTGTTCTGCCTTTGCTCGGGACCATCGGTATGCCGCCGTTGTCGTTGATACATCGGGTAAAGTGCTTCACGCAGAAAATGCCCATGCTCCCCGCCATCCAGCCTCCATGGTCAAAAAAATGACCTTGTACATTTTGTTCGAGGCATTGCGGGCGGGAAAGATTACTTTAAAAACACGGTTTTCGGTTTCATCTTTAGCAGCGCGACAAATTCCCTGTAAATTGGGGCTGCAGGTTGGTCATACCATTAGTGTCGGAGACATCACAAAAGGCATGGTAATCAAATCAGCCAATGATGCGTCTGTTGTTTTTGCAGAAGGACTGGCTGGAAGTCTTGCTAACTTCGTTGCTTTGATGAACAAAAAAGCAAAAAAATTAGGGATGACTGGTACACGTTTTTATAATGCGTCGGGTGTACCTGATGCTAGGCAAATTACCACAGCTATGGATATGGCTATCTTAGCAAGGGCCCTTTATCACGATTTTCCAGAATACTATCACTATTTCAAGATAAAGAATTTTGATTACAAAGGAACATCTCATCGTAATCACAACCATATGTTAGGTCCGGTTCGGGATTTTCACGTGGATGGGTGTAAGACGGGTTTTGTTAATGCCTCTGGTTTTAATATCAGCACATCAGCTGTAAAATATGGCGCGAAAAAAGAACCACTTCGTTTGTTTGCAGTGGTTATGGGTGGGCAAAGTTGGCGAAGTCGCGACGAAAGGGCGGCTAAGTTGTTAGAGGAAGGTTTTTATAAGACTGGCGCCTCTTCTCGGGATTCAAATCCTATGCCAGACCTTAAACTGCCGGATAAGTCAGAGTTTCAAGCTGTTTCCTATGAACCCAGCCAGCAACAGGCTTTAGATAAATCTGTTGCAGAGGTGCCTGTTGTTCCTTCGCCTCAGTACGGTCCCGGTGATGCTGAGCTTTTAGAAACTTCTTTAAAGACGCCGGTTCCTAAGTCCAGGGGGGAGTTAAAATTGCCGGATATTATTGCTCGTGAACCTGCGCCAAAAGGTAGGGCGGCGAGTAAGGCTGTGGTCAAAAAGACCGTAAAAAATGAAGCTAAGGTGATTCCTATTTCAGCGACTGTCGTGGATGGTAATCAACGTGCTTTGCCGCCAGGGTGGGTTGTTCCTGAAGCCCCCGCCGCACCTGTTAAAAAAAGAATGGCAACTGTTCATTTGAAAAAATCCGCTAACTGATTTTGTTCTTGCGAAGGAGTCTTTGGCGCAACTCGTCATCACGAGGAGCGCAGCGACGTGGTGATCTCCAACCATTTTGGCACACCTTCGGGAGATTGCCACACCCCTTTCAGGGGTTCGCAATGACAATAACTTCCTTAAAATCCCACCATGTATTTTCCTGGGTCGCCACTCTCCCTCTGGTTGTTCGCGATGACGAGATGGGATGCATCGGCGGTTCGCAATGACGGGTTTAGGTTGTCACCCCGAGGCGCTTCAAAGAAAGCGGCATTTTTAGTAAAAATAGAAGGGGTGGTTTTTGTTTTCAGAAAATGCTACCGTTACCCCAACTTAATATTTCGGCTGGAATGCTTTTGTGTCTTGGGTCATAGCTACTTTTCTTCCCTTTGTCATCATCCTTACCATCTTGGTTTTCGTCCATGAAATGGGTCATTTCTTGGTGGCGCGTCGTAATGGTGTCAAGGTTACCGTTTTTTCCATTGGGTTTGGTCCTGAATTGTTCGGGTGGACTGACCGGCATCAAACCCGCTGGCGCTTCAGCCTTATTCCCTTAGGGGGCTATGTAAAGATGCTGGGCGACGCTGACCCAAGCAGCGCCCGTGCCGCTGATAATTCTGAACTTACCGAGGAAGAAAAAAACCAAACGCTGCACAGTAAAACGCCTCTGCAACAAATTGCCGTGGCAGCAGCTGGGCCTGCGGCTAACATTCTTTTTGCGATTGTGGCTTTATGGGCTTTGATTGTTATTAAGGGCGTGCCTTTTATTTCACCTGTTATTCATAAAATTGAACCAGGGATGCTTGCTGAAAAATCAGGGCTGCAGGTTGAAGATAAAATCCTGAAAGTTGACAGCCAAATCATTGAAGATTTTCAACAGCTTCGTCGTATTATTGGTCAGTCGGCTGGTAAAGATGTTTCCTTCGAAATTGAACGGTCAGGCGCTGTTGTTCATAAAACGATATCTTTTTATGAAGTTGATCCTGTCACTCAGGAAAAAAAGTCCTTTGCGCGGTTGGGTATCATGCCTGGTGAGCCTGAATACATTCGGCACAACCCCATCATGGCGATTGGTTATGGTCTAAGTCTGTGTTGGGATTTGACCGTCGAAACCTTCAGTGGTCTGGTCAGGTTGGTAACCGGCAAAAGCAGCTCAAGTGAATTGGGTGGCATTCTATCAATTGGTGATATGGCAGCCCAAAGCACAAAGAATGGTTTAACGTCGGTCATTTGGTTGATGTCTTTGTTGTCAATTAACCTGGCATTGATTAATCTGTTGCCAATTCCTGTGTTAGACGGGGGGCATATCTTTTTGTCTAGTCTTGAAATTATACGGGGCAAGCCTTTATCGGCTAAAGCGCAGGAACTAATCTTCCTGGCTGGTTTTTTACTCGTCGCTGGTGTTATGCTGTTCGCGACGTGGAATGATTTGCTTCGTTACAAGGTTTTCCAAATTATTAAAAGTTGGTTCTAAAAAAATGTTAAAAAAAGTTCTCTTATTTTCTGTTATATTTTCTTTCTTCCAAGTTGCTTGGGCTGATGGTCTTATTAAAAATATTAAAATTCAGGGTAATCAAAGAATTGAATCTGAAACTGTTTTGTCGTATTTGCCTTTAAAAGTTGGCGATGCGTTAGACCAATCAAAACTGGATCAATGCCTGAAAGAGTTATTTGCCACCGGTTATTTTATTGATGTTAAGGTGCACCAAAATGGCCAAACATTGGTAATTGAGGTTGAGGAAAACCCCATCATTAACCGCGTCGTGTTTGAAGGAAATAACAAGTTAAAAGACGATATTATTACGCAAGAGGTTCGCTTACGTCCCCGTGAGGTTTTGTCGCGAACGCGCATTCAAGAGGCGCAACAACGTATTTTAGAAATTTACCGTCGTATGGGGCGATTTGGGGCTAAGGTTGACCCCAAGATTATCAAGTTACCGGAAAATCGTGTTGATTTGGTGTTCGAGATTAACGAAGGCGCCGTCACTTACATTCGCGCGATTCAGTTTGTTGGCAACAAGCGATTCTCTGACAAAAAGTTAGAGGAACAGTTGTTAACGAAGCGGGCCCGTTGGTATCGTTTCTTTGCTGTTGACGATGTTTATGACCCTGATCGTTTTATCGGTGACCAACAATCTTTACGTAAGTTTTATAACGACAACGGCTATGCCGATTTCCGGATTTTATCAGCTGTTGCTGAGCTTAGCCCTGATCAAAAAGATTTTTACTTAACCTTCACGGTTGAAGAAGGCAAGCTTTACCACTTTGGCAAAGTTGACATTGTGTCGCATATTCCCAGTGTTAAGGCAGAGTCGTTACGCAGTGAAATCGCCTTTGCTGAAAAGGATGTTTTCAGTGGCCGTTTAATTGAAAAGAGCGTTAATGCCATCACCCATGCTGCAGGGACTCAAGGGTTTGCTTTCGTATCCATTGAACCCAAAGTTGTCAAAAACCCTGAAACGAAACTGGTTGATATCACCTTTGAAATTAAAGAAGGCCCCCGGGTTTATATTGAGAAGATTGTTTTTGTCGGCAATGACCGTACCCATGACGATGTTATTCGTCGTGAGCTGATGGTTCATGAAGGCGATGCTTACAACGCAGCAAAAATCAAACAATCAGAGATGAACTTAAAAGAGCTGCAATATTTTAAAACGGTTTCGGTTGAAACGGAACAAGGCAGCGCCCCTGACCAGGCGCAGCTGGTTGTAAAGGTTGAAGAACAATCTACCGGTGAATTAGGGTTGGCGATTGGGTATTCGACCCTTGATGGGCCTTTAGCGAACGTCAAAATTGTGGAACGTAACTTCCGCGGGAAAGGCCAAGTTGTGCATGCCGATTTCACGGTGGCGAAAAAGCGTCAAGACTTTGATATTGGGATTATTGAGCCCTACTTCTTGGGACGTAACCTTCAAGCCATTGCGGACATTTTTAGCGTAAGATCGACGCGCTTTAACGCCTACCACCAAATCACCAAGGGGTTGAACTTAGGGTTGGGATATCGCTTAAGCGATTACTGGACGCAAGGCTGGAACTATGGATTGAAGCATGATCAAATCAACCATATTTCCGTGAATGCCTCGCCTATTATTCGCCAGCAGGCAGGAAATACTATCGCTTCTTCCTTGACGCATACGATATCTTATGACCGACGGGACAGTCGTGCGATGCCAACTGCGGGTTATATCTTAAGCCTTAGCAACACCTATGCAGGTTTGGGAGGCAGCGTTAATTATTTGCGCAATGACGTGAATGCCAACTGGTATTATTCTCCTTTAGAAGAAGTGGTTTTGGGTGTTAAAGGTTCGTTAGGTGGCATTGAACGTGTTCATAAAACCATTCGGGTTACTGACAGCGTTATGTTGGGTGCCGATTCCTTGCGTGGTTTTGAATATGGTGGTTTAGGGCCAAGGGATATGAGCACAGGCGACCCCTTAGGTGGTACACGTTATTGGACCACCACAGCCGAGGTTATGTTCCCGGTTGGATTGCCAACTGAATTTGGTATACGTGGCGCTGTGTTTACAGATGCTGGTAGTGTGTGGCGCCCCGGTAAATCGAATAGCGCCGTACTTGACAAGAAAACCATGCGTCAGTCGGTGGGTATTGGTATAGCCTGGACATCGCCTTTCGGGCCGTTGCGTATTGATTATGCCTTGCCAATCAGGAAGCAAAAATTTGATAAAAGCCAGCGCGTGTTGATTGGTTTTGCCACACGCTTTTAGGGGTGATGTGTGAATCGGTTTCTTAGGGTTTTCTTTGTTGTTTTTAGTGTCGCGGTTTGTACCATAGCCGCGGCATTCTATTTTGCTTTTTACACTAACAAGATCGAAGCTAAGGCCATTCGCGTTGCGGTTGTGGACAGCAATTTGATCAAGTCACAGTCGTTACCATTTGCTAAGGTGCGTGAATTATTAGAAAAAGAACACGCCCGTATTCATGAAGATATTTTGGTTCAAGAAACACAGCTGCGGGAAGAACATCAGCGCTTAAAAAAAAACAAAGCCAAGCCAGAGCAAAAACTTGAATTTGATAAAAAAGTTTCAGCGCTTGAACAGCAGGTTCAAAAAACAAAAGAAAAATTAGGTAAGCAATTTGGTTTGTTGACTGAAAAGGTGGAATCAACCTTAAATCAGGTTATTGAAGATATTGTTAAAAAGTATGGATTTAACCTTGTTTTGAATATGACGATCCAAGAAACTCGGTCTATTCTGTATCATGAAAAAGCCTTAGATATTACCAATGAAGTTATTAAGCTCTTAGACAAAAAATTGCCTGATTTGAAACTGCCAGCTGTAGATTAAGATAAGGTCTAAAACCATGATCGATTCTCGTTTCTTTAAAAAACCCACTCCTTTGAGTTTAGAACAAATTTGCCATCATCTTGGGATCGTTGTTCCTAATGAGTATGACAAAAACAAACAGTTTGAAAGTGTTGCTGTGTTGGCGGCCGCGGGGGCTCAAGATGTTAGTTGCTATAACAATGCCAAATACCTGGAAGAGTTAAAACATACCAAGGCGGGCCTGTGTTTGGTAACGGCCGAGGCGGCTGCGCATGTGCCAGAGTCGACACTTTGTTTGATTGTTGACCACCCGTATCGCTTCTTTGGAAAAATTGCGGCCTTGTTTTATCCGTCTTCTGTCAATCATCAGGGGATTTCTGATCTTAGCTTTATTCATCCAACGGCAAAGGTTGGGCGTAACTGCGTGATTAGTGCTTTTGCCGTCATTGAGGCTGATGTTGTTGTTGCTGATGATTGTTTTATAGGGCCGAACTGTGTTATTCAAAAAGGCACAAGCTTGGGCAATAATTGTCATCTAGATGCCCATGTGACGGTTGGGTGTGCGATAATTGGCAACCATGTTTATATCAAACCTGGGGCACGGATTGGTCAGCCAGGTTTTGGGTTTCACATGGATGAAAAAGGCCATTTTGATATTCCTCAATTGGGGCGTGTGATCATTGGTGACCATGTTCATATCGGTGCGAATACGACTATTGACCGGGGTAGTTTTGCTGATACAGTCATTGGCAAGGGCGTGCGTATTGACAATTTGGTGCAAATTGCCCATAACGTTGAGGTTGGTGATAACAGTGTTCTTGTGGCACAAGTTGGTATTGCGGGCAGCACAAAGTTAGGAAAATTTGTGATTGCTGCAGGCCAAGTGGGTATCGCCGGTCATTTAAAAATTGGCAATGGTGTTAAAATTGCTGCACAAAGTGGCTTAATGCGCGATGTTGCCGACAAGGAAACCGTTGCTGGTTCGCCGGCTGTCCCTGTTAGAGATTGGCACAAACAAACCATTGCTTTAAGTCGACTGATTAAAAATCAAAAATAAAGTTTAACTTATGTCTATACATCAACTGAAACCTCAAAACTCCATGCAAAATTTAATAATTCAAGCGCAAGAAATTAAAGAGCTTATCCCTCACCGTTACCCCTTTTTACTGATTGATCGTATTGAACAGGTCGAATTGGGGCAAAGTGCAGTTGGTATTAAAAACGTGTCTTTGAATGAATGGTACTTTCAGGGACATTTTCCCGACCACCCCATTTTGCCAGGGGTTTTGATTGTTGAAGCCATGGCGCAAACAGCCGCGGCCTTGGTTATTAAGACGTTGCTATCTGAAAACCAAGAATCCGCAAAAAACAATCTTGTTTATTTTATGTCAATAGAGGAAGCAAAGTTCCGTAAGCCCGTGGTTCCGGGCGATATTTTGCAACTGCGGGTAAAAAAAGAAAAAAGTCGCGGACAAATTTGGAAATTTAAAGGTGAAGCTTGGGTTGGTCAAACGTTGACTGACGAAGCCACCTTTATGGCTATGATTGTGAAACAATAAATGAGCTCTTCTCATACTCAAACCTGTCAAACAGGAAACACCATTCACCCCAGCGCCAAGATTCACCCAACAGCCATTGTCGAGCAAGGTGCCGAGATTGGCGCAGAGGTTGTCATTGGGCCTTATTGCCATCTTGGTCCGCAGGTTAAGCTGAAAGATGGTGTGAGATTGGTTTCCCATGTGTCCGTAGCTGGCAATACAGTTTTGGGTGAACGGACTTTGGTTTACCCCTTTGCGTCTTTGGGGCATCCTCCGCAAGATTTAAAATACGATGGCGAACCTTCGCAGACCCTTATTGGCCACGATACCACTATTCGTGAGTACGTGACGGTTCAACCAGGAACCAAAGGTGACAAAATGTTGACCCAAGTTGGGAACCATTGTTTGTTGATGGTCGGTTCGCACGTGGCGCACGATTGTATTGTTGGTAATCACGTTATTTTAGCCAACAACGCGACCCTGGCTGGCCATGTACAAATTGGTGATTATGTTATTGTTGGTGGATTGTCAGCCATTCAGCAACATGTTCGTATTGGTGAGCACGCGATTATCGGCGGCATGTCGGGCGTGGAAAAAGATGTGATTCCCTTTGGAATGGTTCTTGGTGAACGTGCCCATCTGAATGGGTTGAATTTGGTGGGTTTGAAACGCCGTGGTTTTTCATCAGAGGTCATTCAGCAACTGATGGCTGCGTATCAAAACCTTTTTGAGGGCGACAAGATTATGCCTCTTGTTGAGCGCATTCAAAAGGTAGAGGTTGATTTTCAAGGCAGTGCAACCGTGATTGAGCTTTTAGAATTCATGAAATATGATTCCAAAAGGCCTTTATGTTTGCCGAAAAGGTAATAAGAAAGCCGTCATTACGAACAGCCGATTCCATTCAGGAAATAAAATGACCCAACGTCTAATTTTTTTTGTTAATGATTATTACCTGTGGATAAAGGCCTTTCATTTGATCGCTGTTATCGCCTGGATGGCAGGGTTATTTTACCTACCCCGTTTGTTTGTCTATCATGTGGAAAGCCAAAATACTGAAACCCAGGCGACCTTGGCAGTGATGGAAAAACGTTTGTACCAAATGATTATTATGCCTGCGATGCATATGGCTGTTTTATTTGGAGGTCTGCTTTTGGTTTTACCAGGCCTGTTAACGTCAGGGTATATGCACATAAAAATGCTTTGCGTTTTTGGTTTACTTGTGTTTCAATTCTACTTAAATCATTGCCGTCGGCGTCTTGCCAATGGTACCAACAAAAAAACCTCCCGTTTTTTTCGCATTATTAACGAAATACCGACTGTACTTCTTATTATTATTATCATCTGTGTAATCGTTAAACCCTTCTCTTAACCTGTCTTAGGAATCTTTATGAACTTGCAAGAATTAAAACGCAAAACGCCTGCTGAACTTTTAGTGGTCGCTGAGCAGCATGAAATCGAAAATGCCAGTGCCTTGCGCAAGCAAGATTTAGTGTTTGCGATTTTAAAAAAGCTGACTGAAAAAGAAATTATTATCCTAAGCCAAGGTGTGATTGAGATTTTGCAAGATGGATTTGGTTTTTTGCGATCTTCTGAAGCAAATTATTTGCCCGGGCCTGATGATATCTATGTTTCGCCAAACCAGGTGCGACGCTTTGGCCTTAGAACAGGCGATACGGTTGAAGGGCAAATTCGCGCCCCTAAAGATGGTGAACGGTATTTTGCTCTTTTAAAAGTTAATAAAATTAACTTTGAAGAACCTGAGAACGTTAAATATCGCGTTAACTTTGATAATTTAACGCCATTATATCCAGAACAACGCCTTAAATTAGAAATCGAAAACGATCAAAGTGGTAAGGATTATACCTCACGGGTTATTGATTTGGTGACCCCGCTTGGTAAAGGTCAGCGTGCCTTGTTAGTGGCGCCGCCCCGTACCGGAAAAACGGTGATGTTGCAAAATATCGCCCATTCAATTGCCACCAACCATCCTGAAGTTTATTTAATTGTTTTGTTAATTGACGAACGTCCTGAAGAAGTCACCGATATGGCCCGTTCGGTTAAAGGTGAAGTTGTCAGTTCAACCTTTGACGAGCCAGCTTCCCGTCACGTGCAAGTGGCTGAAATGGTCATTGAAAAGGCCAAACGATTGGTTGAACAGAAAAAAGACGTCGTTATTTTGTTGGATTCGATCACTCGTTTAGCCAGAGCCTATAACACCGTTATACCATCGTCAGGAAAAGTTTTGACAGGTGGTGTGGATGCGAACGCCCTGCAACGCCCTAAGCGTCTGTTTGGTGCTGCACGTAATGTGGAAGAAGGCGGTTCGTTAACCATTATTGGAACAGCGATGATCGATACTGGGTCACGTATGGACGAAGTTATCTTTGAGGAATTCAAGGGTACAGGCAACGCTGAAATCGTTATGGATCGCAAATTGTCTGACAAACGTGTTTTCCCAGCGATTGATATCAACAAGTCTGGAACCCGTAAAGAAGAGCTGTTAGTTGCAAAAAGCGAGCTTTCCAAGATGTGGGTATTGCGTCGGATTCTTAACCCTATGGGTACGACCGAGGCCATGGAGTTTTTGCATGACAAGCTGAAATACAGCAAATGTAATGCTGACTTTTTCCAATCTATGAATTCATAGATTTATTTACGTTATTATCCCCGCGAAAGTGGGGATTTCCAAAAAAAACTTGCCACTTTCCAAATTTGCAACGGAACCCTAAGAAGCGATATTGGCGCAACCACTTGTAGAATAGGGGCTGTTCTTATAGTAGGATCATAGCTGTTATATAAGAAGCAATTAAATTGAAAACCAAAGTGACGAGTCTAGTGGCTTTAACGTATGGGATGAAGAAGCTAAGGATTTATCCTTGAAGTGCCTCTTTATCTTTTTAAGAGGTGCCTCTATGCTGCTCTGGAACGCTGTCATTGAGTTTTTTCAAGATCGAGGGAAAAGCAAATGGGAAAATTATTACGACCTTCTTTTTGTATACTTTCTTTAATTATTATTGCTGTTTTGACGACGTTATATGTGAATCGTACGACGAGAAATATGCATTTTTTGGTATGTGGTTTTCCGGCCCATGGCCATACCAATCCAACGTTGGGTGTTGTTAGAAGTTTAGTCGAGTTGGGACATCAAGTGACTTATTGCAGCACAGAAAAATTCAGAAAGAGCATTGAAGAAACAGGGGCGCGTTTTGTTGCTTATACGAGTAAAAGTCTTGAGTTTCTCCTATCAAGTAAAGTGCCATCTCCTGATGTGCATAAAGTTCTTCTGAAGAGCGCGTTGGAAATTTTACCTAGCCTTTTACCCTTAAACGATCAAAACAAATTTGATGCCGTCGTTTATGATAGCGCAGCCGCTTTATGGGGTCAGGTTCTGGGCGATGAATGGAAATGCCCCACTTTTTATTCTAATACCCCCTTTTTATTCTAATACCCCCTTTTTATTCACGCCTGAAGACGTTGTGAAGGCGATGCCGGAATTTATGCCAAATGTCGATGCGGAATATTTGCATAACAGAACCTTAATGAAAGAGAGATATAACTTGTCTCTGCAATCTGACAATGTTTTTGATATGAATAATTTCTCAAGAGCCACCCGATTCATTACCTACGTCTCTGCAGAGTTGCAGCCAAATTCACAGCAGTTCCACGGTGAAAAGTATATCTACCTTGGTAATAGATTTGATAAGGCGCCTCAACCAAGTGCAGCACCCTTGGAAGATGGGGCTATAGTTTATGTCTCATTAGGAACGGTTTTTAACGCAAACCTTGATTTGCTTAAAACTTTAATGAATGTATTAAGCCAAACAAAATACAAAATAATCGTTAGTGCTGGCAACAACGATAGCATTTATAAATCCCTTCAACGTTTTCAGACTGGGTCCAACGTACAAGTCTATAAATTTGTTAATCAGTTGGATGTTTTGAGTAAAGCGTCTTTATTCATTACGCATGGTGGGTTAAATAGTCTGTACGAAGGATTATATTTTGCTGTGCCGATGATTGTTATCCCGCAAATGCAAGAACAACGTTTTAATGCACATAGGATCAAAGAATTAAATGCTGGCTTGTTATTAGATGTAGATCCACTCTTAAAAGAAGAGGTTGGGTCTGCAGTGAAAAAAATAGCCCTAAAATGGGGGGATTATAAAAAAGAGGCCCTCCGTCTCAGAGCAACTTTTTTATCGTCCGATAATAACAAACGAGTTGCAAAGAAAATGGAAGATGTTGTAAACAAGCCCACTGGACACTTGTTCGGGTAATCGGAATGGATCACATGTTATAATGAATGACGGCCTGAGCGATGAGGCGGCCACATTGGTTGCTGATTTCCATGAAATCGTTAGGATCGAAAATTGTCTGACAAACGTGTTTTTCCAGCCATTTACATTAACAACCTCATAAAAAACCTATAACTCACGCATCAACGATTTGTTAGCCATTTTGCTTTAGTTGAACATGGTGGAGCTAGAAACACTCGAATATGTCGTGTGTGGCGGTGTGCAAAAAAATTATTAATTGTTTTGCGGAGCTGCTTTTCGGGGGGTCGAGGCGGGCCCCTTATAAAGGGACAATTATGTCCAGAAGAAAAAAGCCTGCGTGCCCGTAAAAATCCTCCCTTCAATCCACAAAAACCATCCTTGCCTTTTTCATGAGGTTTCTCTGATGAATATTCCGCCAAATAATATGAAATAAAAAAATTATAAATTAACTGTTTGTTGATTATTCGGTTATATATTCT